>JAYTZE010000353.1:0-1628 GCA_043742385.1 Ilumatobacteraceae bacterium | reverse complement strand
CAACAGGCCGCCGCCCGGGTCCATCCAGGCATACAACTGCTCGGCCCGATCCTGCACGTCATCGCCGACCAGATAGCCGCTGCCGACCAGTGACTTCGGTGGCGCCTTCAGCAGGATCGACGGTGTCGAGCCGACGCCCGCTGGTGATGCGCCCGCACGATTGGTCGTCGAGGTCTGGCGGTTGTACTTCAACGTCTCAGGGTTGAAGTCGAACTCCACCATCTCGAACGGCAGCTTCTCGTTGATCAATTTGGCCTTCATGTCATCTCCTACAGGAAGCCTTCGTGGACGAGCTCGAGGATTTCGGTCGCTACTTCCTTGCCCGATGCGTTCAGCGTCGGGCCCTTCCACGACGACGGTCGGGTGTTGGCGAACGTCCATTCCGAAACGGTCTGGTTGTGACTGTCGCGAAGCGTGATGGTGGCCGTACCACCGTCGGTCGCGTCGACCATCGAACGCAGCCAGGTCATGACCTTGCCCGAGTCACTCGCATTCATCGCCCGCTTCAACACAAGGCGCGGGTAGTTGACGCGATCGGGCAGGTACACCTTGTAGTCGTTGGTGCCGCCGACCTTGATCTCTTTCAGGCCGAAGTCGACCTTCAGCCCATCGCACGACGACCAGGCACCCAGATCGATGCCGTCGACGACCACTTCGAACCGCATGACGAGCCCATACTGGGTCGAGTCTTTGATGGGCACGGTGTCAATCGTCCTGTCAGGCGATGTCGTCGTCGAGGAAGCCGAGGTGCACGATTTCGAGCTGCTCGGTGGCGATCTTGCTGGTGCCGGCGTCGAATCCGCTGACCGACCACTTCGACGGCATCGCGCTGCGCATCTCCCACGTGAACACCGGCTTGTCGGCCGAGTCCTTGAGCTCGATCACCATCAGGCCCGGCTTGTGGCTCTTCGCCGTGTCGCTCAGCCACTTCTTCACCTTCGTGGTGTCGGCAGTGACGGCACGGCTCAGTTTCACAGTCGAGTACTTGGTCGCACCTGGGCAGTACCAGCGCGAGTTCCACGAGTCGCCGGCGCGGTACTCGACGACGTCGAAGGTGACATCGAGTCCGTCAACCTTGGCCCAGCTGCCAAGATCTATCTCGCCTGGGGCGTCGACCTTGACAGTGAATCGGTTGGCGAGCGCCAGTGGGATGTCGTCGGCAATGGGCATTGTTCTCTCCTTGCAGAATTTGGCTAGCGGAAGTCGGCGAGCAGGCCTGCCCGCTCACGGTCGATCAGCAGTTCCTGGCGCAACCTGCTGCGGATGTTTGGGTAGAGACGCATTGCCAGTTCGTCGAGCGCATACGGATCGGCGACGATGTGGTCGACGGTCTCGTGTGCGGCGCCAGGGTGTGCCGCCCCGGCTGCGGTAGCAGCATGTGTGGCGGCAGCAGCGTGCGCGGCATCGGGATGTGCCGCGTCTGCGTGGGGGGTTGTAGCGGTGGCCGCGGCACCCGCTGTGTCCGGCGCATTGACATCGTCATGCAGGCTTTGTTCGAAGCCCGAGTCGAAGCCGAGCAGAGAGCCGAAGAAGCCGATCTCGGCGTTGGCGATGTCGCCGACGAGTGCATTGCCGAGACCCTCGAAGCGCCCACCCATCGTGTCGGCGGTCCGCCATTCCTGGTCGGT
>JAYTZE010000352.1:0-1628 GCA_043742385.1 Ilumatobacteraceae bacterium | reverse complement strand
GCGCGCCGTCGCGGCTTTGCTACGCACACGGTCGGCGAGGTGATCGCCGAACTGCTGGGCGGGTCGGCATTCGATCCCCACAGCACCGTTACTGCGGGATATGTTTCCCGCGAACAGCAGCTGATTCCCGCGCTGGTGCAGCTGCTTCGCGCGGCCTTCCCCGCGCAGGAATCCGAAAAGTAGAGGAGCAACCTATGTCTCAAAAGTTCTATAACGTGGCACTCGGCAGCAGCGGCACTGTGCTGTCGTTGCCGATTGTCAACGTCAAAGGCACCGATCTCGCCCTCTTCAATCCGCGTGGCAAGACCGGCCTGAACAGCGGCTGCGCCCAGCTGTTGGCTGCGAAGTTCCCCAAGGAAGCCACGGTCATTCTTATGGCAGCCGGCAAGGCCGAAGGGCTGCTGCAGGCAACTTCCGAGGCCGCGGGCATTCCCGCCGTCGTCGCCGTGAAGGAAATCAAGCCGTACATGACGAACATGGTGTCGATTGACGTCACCACCGTCACCAGCAACCCGCAGCAGCTGCACATGGACGAGGAATCGCTGGCGATGATGAAGGGCGCCTTCGTGATCATCCTGGACGACGTCGTCTCCAGCGGCGCCACCGAGAACGTGCTCCAGAAGTTCATCGAGCATGCCGGAGGCACCCACATCGGCACCGCAGCGGTCTTCACGGAAGGCACCCCGCGCGCCGACGTGATCTCGCTGGGCCACCTGCCGGTGCCCGCTGTTCCCAACTGAAGTTGCGCGTTAACGCGCAGCCAAAACCCTCCCAAGCGCAGTGCGCGAAGAGGGCTTTTTATTGCGTGCGTTAGCCGTGGCCGATGCCCTTAGAGGTGATCAGCAGCGTACCCGCCATGATGAGGGCGCCGCCGGCGAAGAACCACAGGTTGGGCACGGTGCGGAAGAACAGGAAGCTGAACAGCACCACGAACAGCGGGTAGGCCACTTCGATCATCGAGACGAAGGTGGCGTTGAGCTCCAATCAGGCATTCCAGTCGTGTACTTCGCCGACTGCCGTTCCACCTCGGTCAGCGTGTTCCTACTGGCTTCGCCTCGATCACCCCACACGCTCGGCCGTCGGCGATCGGGGAGGAGGGCGTTCTCGCGCTAAAGTGGCGAGCGGCCCTGTCGACGGCAGCGGTCGTCGACCGCCTCGGTCATCGTGACCTCACCGGTGCGACTCGTGCAGTGGATCACACGGACCTTCCCCGGTGACGTCCGGCCGATGTTCGTACCGGCGTTGGTGGCACTCGGATTCTCGATAGCAGATCCGGCGGCGAGCGACCTGCCGCTCGAGGACATCGATCGACTGATGGACGAGGTTCTCGCCATCACCGACCGCCACGTAACGGTGCCCGCCCCAGCCCGACGGTCCCCAGTCGTCGAGAATCCAACGGTCGTGCCGGCGTCGCCAACCCGTCGGCTTGTTCGCACGACGGTACGATCAGGAGATCGAGCCTGCCCTCTGCAGCTCCCGAATCTCCGTCCGTGACCACCGAGCGTGGTGATGTCGAGGAGGACATCCATGTACCAACCATGTACCAGCACAACGGTAAACCTCGGGGAACAGCGGGGAGTCACGGTCACTCGGAAACGGGTCGTGATCAGCCCGAATGCGGCTCTACC
>JAYTZE010000351.1:0-1629 GCA_043742385.1 Ilumatobacteraceae bacterium | reverse complement strand
CGCACCTGGGCGCTTCGACCAGGGAGGCGCAAGACAAGGCCGGCGACACCATCGCCGACATGGTGCAACTGGCGCTTGCCGGCGAGTTCGTACCGTTCGCAGTCAACGTCGACGCCGTCGAGGCCAACGAAACCATGCGACCATTCCTGCCGCTCGCCGAGCGACTGGGCCGGCTGTTTGCATCGCTGGTGGCGTGCCATGTCGAGGGCGCACCGAAACAGATCGAGGTGTGCACCGAGGGTGACATAGCGGGATATGACACCCGCATCCTTACGCTGGCGGCGTTGAAGGGTTTCTTCGGCTCGGTCACGGACGAACCCGTCACGTACGTCAATGCGCCACAACTCGCCAAAGATCACGGCGTCGAGATCCGCGAAACCAACTGCGCAACCTCTGCCGACTTCGTCAACCTCCTGTCGTTGCGAGGCGGCGATCGGTCATTGTCGGGCACATTGGTCGGCCGCCGCGGCGAGCAGCGCATTGTGATGATCGACGACCACAGCGTCGACGTTCCGCCGGCCGATCACATGCTGATGGTCAAGAACGACGATCGTCCAGGCGTCATCGGCATCGTCGGCACCCTGCTGGGCAATGCCAGCGTCAACATCGCCGACATGGACGTGGGCGCAGCAGCAGATGGCGGAACCGCCGTCATGCTGATCGCCACTTCAGGCGAGGTCGGCGACGACGTGCTTGCTCAACTCCGTGTTGCCGCAGGCATCATCTCCGTCGATTCGCTGACATGCTGACCCCGTTGCGACACGCCGGATGGCGTCGCGAGTGGCGAGCGCCTCGCGGCAAGCCGCTTCATCGAAATCCGCCTCGGACGACGCATACAGAATTGCTCGCGCCGAGTTGATGACCATCCCGAACCCGTCGGACGTCGCCCCTGACGCAACCGTTGCCTCGATGTCGCCGCCCTGCGCGCCGATCCCGGGAACGAGGATCGGCATGTCACCGACGATCCCTCGTACGTCGCCGAGTTCATCAGGAAACGTGGCCCCGACGACCAGGCCACAGTCGCCCATTCCCGCCCACTCCGTTGCGGCCCGGCGGGCGACGTGGGCGTACAGCGGTTCGCCACCGACATCGAGCGATTGGAAATCGCTGCCACCCGCGTTCGACGTGCGACACAGCACGAAGACACCGTGCTCCTTGTACGCCAAGAACGGCTCGATCGAGTCGGTCCCTAAGTATGGATTCACCGTGACTGCATCGACGCCGTAACGGTCGAACGCTTCACGAGCGTATTGCCGGGCGGTCGGGCCGATGTCGCCGCGCTTGGCGTCGAGGATCAGCACCACGGTTGGATAGGTATCGCGGATGTAGCTGCACAGGCGTTCGAGTTCAGGCTCGGCGCGTTGCGCGGCGAAGTACGCGAACTGCGGCTTGAACGCGCAGACCGTGTGAGCCGTAGCGTCGACGATTGCCTTGCAGAATTGGAAGGTCGCTTCGTTGCCCTGAACGAACGGGGCTGGCAGGCGCAGAGGATCTGGATCGAGACCAACGCAGAGCATGGATTGCGACGATTTCCAAGCAGCGTTCAACTTGGTGCGGAACCCCATGCGTCGCTCAACCTAGCCCGTGCTGACCCGGTCGGGGCCTTTCGTCGGTGTCTCCGGTCGCAGA
>JAYTZE010000350.1:0-3452 GCA_043742385.1 Ilumatobacteraceae bacterium | reverse complement strand
TTCGTGGATCAGGTCATCGTCACGGGCAACAACGGTGCCATTCTCAACCCCAGCTCCGTCAGTGTGGTCGATCCCACGACCGTTCAGTTCGATGGCGTCAATAAGGTTACCGGACTGCAGGGCTCGACCAACCAGACCGGTAATGCAACCTTCACGTTCAATCAGAGCGGCATCACCTCGATCACCATCGTTTACCAGTCCGGCCAGCTCGCCGATCCTGGCCAGCAGCGGATCACGCTGCACGATATCAGTTTCGATCATGCGGGCAATGACGCGCCCGTCCTGCAGAACACCGCTACGCTCAACTACACGGAGAACGGCGCGCCGGCGGCGATCGACCCCGGCATCAAGGTGTCTGATTCCGACAATGCGACGCTGGCATCGGCGACGGTGGCGATCACTGGCAACTTTGCAGCCGGCCAGGACATACTGTGGTTCGCCAATTCTAGCGGGATGGGAAATATCACCGGCAGCTATGACGCGGCCACCGGGGTGATGAGCCTGTCCTCGGTGGGCACCACGGCAACCGTCGCGGAGTGGCAGGCAGCGCTGCGCGCGGTGGAATACTCGAACAGTTCAATGAATCCGTCGACGTCGGCTCGGACTGTGAGCTTCACCGTCAATGACAGCGCGGCGAACTCCAATACGCTGACCTCGGTGGTCAACGTGACCGCGGTGGCTGGCGGAGAGGCGAACCTCCCGAGGATCGACCTGGATGACAGCTCTGCGAGCCAGAGCGCGGGAGACGATCTCGCATCCAATAGTTACACCGGCGCCACGGCAGGCTCCACGATTCCCTGGTCGGGAGGCTGGATTGAGAACGATGCGGGAGGCGGGGGGGCCGCTTCGGGGGATGCCGCCGTCGTCGACACGCCCGCGGCGGGGGTTACTTATGCGATCCGTCTGACCGACATCTCCGGCACCGGCGCCACGGCCGGGAACAGGGCGAACGTCGCCCGTGCCATTGACCTGTCGAACCACATTAATGCTTCGCTGTCCTTCGATCTCTCCAGCAGCGGGAATCTAGACAACCCGGATACCTATGTGGTTGAAGTCTCGACGACCGGTGTCGGCGGGTCATATACCACGCTGGCGTCGTATTTGAACGACGTTACGGGAACGCAGACAGTTTCTCTGGCGGGCTATGAGTCTGCGAATACCGCCATCCGTTTCCGGCTTACGGGGAACTTTGACAACAATGAGTTCCTTTATATCGACAATGTCACGATTACGGCCGAACCCACGGGTTGGACGAACCCGACGTCGTTTACCGAGGCCGTCACCTATGTGCCGGGAACTGGCGGAGTGGCAATTGCGGATGCCGATACGATCATCACCGACGTTAACAGCGCCAACCTGTCAGGTGCGACCATACAAATTGCGACAAACTATCAGTCCGGCGCCGACATTCTCGAGTTCACAAACCAGCTTGGCATCGTCGGCACGTTCAACGCCGCGACTGGCACGCTGACTCTTTCTGGCGACACCACCAAGGCAAATTATCAGACGGCGATCGAGTCCATTCGTTTCAACAACTCGAGCGATGCGCCAAGCACGAGTTCCCGGACGGTTACCGTCGTCGTCAGAGACGATGCGGGTGCCGCGAGCAACACCGCCAGAAGCACGATTACTGTCACGGCGACGAACGATGCGCCGAACATCGTGGACGCGACGGTGGCGCTCAACGAGAACAGTGCCAACGGCAGCGCGGTCACGAACGTGAGCGACAGCTTCACCGGGACCGACTTCGACCGCGACGGCCAGGCGATCACCTACAGCATCACCGGCGGCAACGCCCTGGGCGGGTTTGCGATCAACGCGGCCACCGGCGCCATCACCGTGGCCAACAGTGCGGTGCTGGACTTCGAAACCACGCCCAGCTTTACCCTGACCGTGACGGCCAGCGACGGCACGCTGTCGGATACCGCGGCGATCACGGTGAATCTGAACAACCTGAACGACAATGCGCCGAACATCGTGGACGCGACGGTGGCGCTCAACGAGAACAGTGCCAACGGCAGCGCGGTCACGAACGTGAGCGACAGCTTTACCGGCACCGACTTCGACCGCGACGGCGCGGCGATCACCTACAGCATCACCGGGGGCAACGCCCTGGGCGGGTTTACGATCAACGCGGCGACCGGCGCCATCACCGTGGCCAACAGCGCGGTGCTGGACTTCGAAACCACGCCGAGCTTTACCCTGACCGTGACGGCCAGCGACGGCACGCTGTCGGACACCGCGGCGATCACGGTGAACCTGAACAACCTGAACGACAACGCGCCGAACATCGTGGACGCGACGGTGGCGCTCGACGAGAACAGCGCCAACGGCAGCGCGGTCACGAACGTGAGCGACAGCTTCACCACGACCGACTTCGACCGCGACGGCCAGGCGATCACCTACAGCATCACCGGGGGCAACGGCCTGGGCGGGTTTGCGATCGACGCCAATACCGGCGCCATCACGGTGGCCAACAGCGCCGTGCTGGACTTCGAAACCACGCCGAGCTTTACCCTGACCGTGACGGCGAGCGACGGCAGCCAGAGCGACACCGCGGCGATCACGGTGAATCTGAATAACCTGAACGACAACGCCCCCGACATCGTGGACGCGACGGTGGCGCTCAATGAGAACAGTGCCAACGCCACGCCGGTCACCAACGTGAGCGACAGCTTCACCCTGACCGACTTTGACCGCGACGGCGAGGCGATCGCCTATACCATCACGGCGGGCAACACCGGCGGGGCCTTCGCCATCGACGCGGTGACGGGCGCGATCACCGTGGCGAACAGCGCGGCCCTGGACTTCGAAACCACGCCGAGCTTTACCCTCACCGTGCAGGCCAGCGACGGGACCCTCACCGATACCGCCGCCATCACCGTGAACCTGAACGAGCCACCGATTGTCCCCCCACCGCCTCCGCCGCCTCCGCCTCCCCCGCCCCCGGACCCAGTTCCCGTCCCCACCCCTGTGCCGGGCCCTCCTGGGCCGATCCCCGGCGGGGTTGTGCCGCCTGTGTTGCCGCCACCAGTGATAATAAATGTGGTGGGCGCAATCGACGATCCAGCGCCGCGAGTGGCGCTGCCGAGCCGAACGTTTGCTAACAGGGTGGAACAGCCGGATATCGTACTCGAAGAGCCGCCGGCCCTTGAGCTGGAGCCGCTCTTGAATCCGGTGAAGACGATGTTGGCCGTGGGTCACAAACTCGCTGAGAAGTTGACCAGGCTGGCCGACAATCTTGAGCGAGCGATGCAAGAGCGTGAGCATCAAGCGCATCTCCTTGGGCGGGTGGCATCGTTCTCAGGAGTCGCCTTGTCTGCGGGATTTGTGGCGTGGATTCTGCGCGGTGGGGCCTTGCTGACAAGTTTTCTCGTTTCGATGCCCGCCTGGCGCCACTTCGATCCGCTGCCGGTGCTGAGTTCTGGCGGCAGAGATCGCAGGGAGCGAGA
>JAYTZE010000349.1:0-3454 GCA_043742385.1 Ilumatobacteraceae bacterium | reverse complement strand
GTCGTTGACGCCCCCGGTAATCGCAGCCGCGGATCCGACTGTGAACGCTGTTGCCATCGCAGCGAATGCCGCCATCAGCCAGACCTTCTTCATCGCATGCCATCCTCTCGCACGACCCCACATTTCACGTCGGCCGTCCCGTTGGACCGCACGGTACCACCGACGGCCTCAGCGTCGCCCGGGATCGCCAGGCGCCCCTGTCGATCGACCGTCCCGGCCAGGACCCCAGTCAGCGATGTGTAGGGTCCGTTCAGAGCCGACGACCTCGGCGTATGGGAAGGAACCTGGGATGGCACACACGCCGTTGCTGTCGATGTTCGAACGGGCCGCACGCGAGTTGCACGCCTCGGACGACAGTCGTGCTGGTCCAGCGCAGGGCAGCGGCCGGCGCAGCTTCCTGGCCGGCGCAGCCGCGGTGGGCGCGGCTGCGGCAACGTGGCGTCTAGGGCAACCGGCGCCGGCGGCCGCAGCCAGCTCTGAGCGGATCATCATCATCGGGGGAGGCTTGGCCGGGCTGACGTGCGCGTACGAGTTACGCAAGGCTGGCTTCCTGGCCGAGATTCATGACGCGCACCCGGATCGGTTGGGCGGGCGCGCCTGGTCGGATCGTGACACCTTCGCGGCCGGGCAGATCGCCGAGCACGGCGGCGAACTGATCGATCAGGGCCACACCCAGATTCGCCAGTTGTGCAGGTCGTTGGGACTGGTGCTCGACAACCTGCTCGCCGCCGAACAGAACGGCACCGAGCCGAAGTTCTGGTTCGACAACGCCTCATACTCCTACGTCGACGCGACCAACGACCTCAAGTCGATCTGGCAGAAGATCAAGAGCGACGTCCAGGCTGCCAGCTATCCGACGTTGTACAACCTGTCCACCGAGCGCGGCCGCGAACTCGATTCGATGTCGATCATCGACTGGATCGAGGAAAGCGTTCCCGGCGGCATGTCGTCACAGCTCGGCCAGCTGCTCGATGTTGCGTACAACATCGAATACGGCGCCGAGTGTTCGCAGCAGAGCTCGCTGAACCTGCTCTACCTGCTCGGCTACTCCGGCCAAGGGCAACTCCGTCTGTTCGGACCGTCGAACGAGAAGTACCACGTGCGCGGCGGCACCGATCGGATCGTCGCCGGCTTGGCCACACAGCTCAGTGGACAGATCGTGTCGGGCTCAGAGCTGACGAAGATCGCCCAACGTGCCGTTGGCGGCTACGACCTCACTTTTCGACGGGCCGGCAAGACGGTGATCCAGACCGGCGATCGTGTGGTGCTCGCCTTGCCCTTCGCGGTGCTGCGCACACTGGACTTCACCCGGGCGGGGTTCGGTGATCGCAAGGTCAGAGCGATCCGCGAGCAGGGCATGGGCACCAACTCCAAGCTCAACGTGCAGTTCGTCGACCGTCACTGGCGAATGCTGGGTGGCAACGGCGAGAGCTACGCCGACACCGGCTACCAGGCGACCTGGGAGGTCACCCGTGCCCAACCGGGTACACCCGGCATCCTCGTCGACTACACCGGCGGGCTGATCGGTAACAGCTTCGGAACCGGCACGCCGCAATCGCGCGCGGTTGCGTTCGCGAACCAACTCGAGCCGGTCTTCCCGGGCATCAGCGCCAAGCTCAACGGCCGAGCGACGATCGACTACTGGCCCGCCAGCCCCTACCAGCGCGGCTCCTACTCATATTGGAAGGTCGGCCAATACCAAGCCTTCGCCGGAGTCGAACGCGAGCGCAGCGGCCGCTGCCACTTCGCCGGCGAACACACCTCCGTCGACTTCCAGGGCTACCTCAATGGCGCCGTCGAAACCGGACAACGCGCCGCCTCCGAAATCCTCGCCGACTACAAATAGGACTCGGACACCAGCGAAGATCGGTGCTCGATCACAGTGCCCCGCGTAGCAGAGCTGCGGTGGTGTTCGACTTGCGATACATCCGGGCCTCAGGATCCGTCGTCGAGGCATGGGTGTCGTTCGACCGCTTCTGCCCGTGCCATTGTGCTTAGGTTACGCATTGCGGCCCGCCGGGCCATCACCGTCGACCGAGCAGGGCTGCTGGCGGCTGCGGGTCGAGAACCCGAAGGTCGCTGCGGCCTCGTTTCGCTTCGGGTTCGGGCCCGCCAGGACGACATCAGTGTGCAAGATCTCGTTGGTGCGGCGATCGCTCGCGAACTGACTCGTCGCGAACGTCTGGAAGCGCGACGCAAGGGTCGGCTGACTTAGCGCGCTGGACGAGTCGTTCATCGCCAACACACCCCACCCCTGCCCGACCGGCACCGCGACATCAGCGAGTGACATTGTCGATAGCTTCTTATAAACAGATTATGTTATCGTTTCCTATCGAGAGGAGCGATGATGTCGACACCGAGCCCGTATCGGCCAGGATTCGCAACCCAACCGCCGCTGCTCGCGGGCCGTCAGCACCTGCTGCAGCTCGTCGAAACCGCAGTGCGGACCAGCGGCAACCGGCGTCAGTCGTTCCAGGTCCTGTACGGTCCGCGCGGTGTCGGCAAGACCGTGCTCCTCGACCGGTACGCAGCGATCGCGATGGAACGCAAGTGGGCTGTCGTGCGTCACGAAGCCCGCTCACCCGGTGACCCGATCGGCGCGATCGTCGAACAGCTCCACGACTGCGCGGGGCTGACCAAGAAGCTGAGCCGCGAACTCGTCGAGCTGCGCGAACGATGGGGCGAGGAATCCCAGACGCTCAACCTCGGTGTCTACCGACGAGAGTCCAAACGCGAGCGGCGCGATGCGATCCCAGTCGCCCAACAGTTCGCCAGCGCTGTACTGGCTGTCGGCGAGCACTGCACGAAGGACCGGCGCGGCCTGATGATCCTCGTCGACGAGGTCCAAGAAGTGCATCCCGACGAACTCTCGGTGTTCGGACCGATCATGCAAGACCTCAGCCGCCGACCCGAACTCACCGCGATGATCGTGTTCGGCGGGCTGCCCGACACACCCGGGCTCGTCACCGACGCCGTCACCTACGGCGAACGAATGGCGTTCCACACGATCGACAACCTCGACAACGACGCCACCCTGCAAGCACTCGCCGGCCCCGCCGACTCCGCAGGCCGGCCCTTCGACGGCGACGCGCTCACCGTGCTCGCTGACGCCACCGGCGGCTACCCGTACTTCGTGCAACTATTCGGCGACTACGCCTGGCAAACCTCCGACGGCCACACACGCATCACCCTCGACGACGCCAACCGAGCCATCGACCTCGCTCGGCACGACAGCGAACGCGGCCTGTACGTCGCACGTTGGAAGAAGCTGCCCGCCGGCGAACAGACCTACCTCACTGCGATGGCGCGCATCTCGGCCAGCGATCCGGTACGGACCGGCCAGATCGCCGATGCACTCGGCAAACCCATCACCGCGCTCAGCGCCGTCCGCAACCGGCTCCTCGACCGCGGCATCATCGTCGCACCATCAACCGGACACGTCGCAGCATCCATC
>JAYTZE010000348.1:0-1631 GCA_043742385.1 Ilumatobacteraceae bacterium | reverse complement strand
CTTTGTCGCCGTTGACGACGCTGAAGCAGCCGTCGGGAAGGCCGGCCTGCTTCAGCAGTTCTCCGATGAGCATGCTCGTCGAGGGGTCCTTCTCGCTGGGCTTCAGCACGAATGTGTTACCGCATGCCAGGGCGTTGGCGAACATCCACATCGGCACCATGCCGGGGAAGTTGAACGGGGTGATACCTGCCACCACGCCGAGCGGCTGTTTGATGCTGTACACATCCACGCCGGTGCTGGCCTGCTCGCTATAGCCGCCCTTCAACAGGTTGGGGATGCCGCACGCGAACTCGATGTTCTCCAGACCACGTGCGACCTCGCCGAGCGCGTCGCCCAGCACCTTGCCGTGCTCCTTGCTGATCAGCGATGCGATCTCCTTGCGGTTCGCATCCACCAGCTCGCGCATGTGGAACATCACCTCGGCCCGGCGAGAAAGGTTCGTGGAACGCCAAGCAGGAAACGCTGCCTTGGCCGAGGCAACAGCTACATCAACTTCCGCAGAAGAAGCCAAGTCAACCGCAGAAGCCTGCTGCCCAGTAGCCGGATCCCAAACCACCCCGCTGCGCCCAGAGGCACCTTCCAAAACTTTCCCGTCAACCCAATGCGAAATCCTGTTCATTTCAGATCCTTCTTCCTCTGATCGGCGAAAGGTGACACTCGCCTGCTGTAAACGTTCTAGAGATGCTTGTGAAGAGAGTGAGTAGTGAGGAGCCGGTGGTCGGGGTTCGATCCTGAGACGGTAGGTCAGGGCCGGGCTTGCCCTGACCGTGTCGAAGGACGAACGCCGAGCGCCGGCGACGAACGGACTAGACGAGATATTGAGAGAGACCCCGTTTGATGAATTGACCGTGACCCTTGCGACCCGTGTATTGATCGTTCTCGATGACGACAACGCCACGCGACATGACCGTGTCGACCTTGCCGTCGATCACCCACCCCTCCCAGGCGGAGTAATCCATGTTCATGTGATGCTTGTCGTTGATCCCGATCTTGGTCTTGGTGTTGGGGTCCCAGACGACGACATCGGCGTCGCTGCCGGGGGCAATGACACCCTTGTTCGGGTACATCCCGAACATGCGCGCCGGCGTCGTGCAGCAGGTCTCGACCCATCGTTCGAGCGTGAGCTCGCCGGCAACGACGCCCTGGTAGATCAACTCCATGCGGTGCTCGACGCCGCCGATTCCGTTGGGGATCTTGGCGAAGCTTCCGAGCCCCATCTCTTTTTGGTCCTTCATGCAGAACGGGCAGTGATCGGTCGAAACCACGGCGAGTTCGTTCATCCGCAAGCCCTTCCACAGATCGCCTTGATGCCCGTGCCCCATCTGGCCGGTGAAGTCGGGGTCGTGGTCTTTGCTGCGCACGGGCGTGCTGCACACCCATTTGGCACCTTCGAAGCCGGGCTTGCCGAGGGTTTCCTCGAGCGTCAGCCACAGGTACTGCGGGCACGTTTCGGCGAACACGTTGCGACCCTCGTGACGGGCGGCGGCGATTTCGTTGAGGGCGTCGCCGGCCGACATGTGCACGACGTACAGCGGCACGTTGCCGGCGACGTGGCTGAGTACGATGGCGCGATGGGTGGCCTCCGCCTCGAGTGGCGAGGGCCGGGTGTAGCTGTGGAACCTGGGGTCGGT
>JAYTZE010000347.1:0-6780 GCA_043742385.1 Ilumatobacteraceae bacterium | reverse complement strand
TCAGCGGCACTCCCCTCGTGTCGATCGAAACACTGCACGACGCTTTGGTCTCTGCCGGCGAGACGTTGACACTGATCGTCGTCCGCGGCAACGACGAGCGGACAGTGGAGTTGAGCTTCAACGCGTCGAGCGCCAACTGAAAAGCGCCACAACTGCCTGATACGTGCCAGTGCTTCGTCGTCGGTGTCAGCTCCCAGAGTGACAGCAGTTTCGTGAGCTGACATGGAACTCGAATTCGGCGCAGGGCAGACTTCAGCGGCGGGGCGACGCTCTCACCGGCGGAGCGCGTCGGATACCGTCGCGCGATGGCCATCGCGTTCAACGGGAGTTGCGAGATCTACTACGAGTCCTTCGGGGATCGGGATGACCCGACGTTGCTGCTCGTCAACGGTCTCGGCAGTCAGTGCATCAACTATCACGAGGACTGGTGCGCGATGTTCGTCGCCCGCGGGTTGTGCGTCGTGCGATTCGACAATCGCGACGTAGGTCTGTCGTCGAAGGTCGACACGGCATACACCATCTCCGACATGGCGGCCGATGCCGTGGCGGTGCTCGATGCAATCGGTGTGGAGCGCGCGCATGTGATGGGACTGTCAATGGGCGGCATGATCGCACAGGCCTTGGCGATCGAGCATCCGGAACGGTTGCTGTCGATGACATCGGCGATGTCACGCACGGGCGAACCCGACTACGGCGAGTCGACGCCGGAGGCCCTTGCGCTACTCACCGGCCCGCCGGGAGTCGACCGCGAGTCGTACATCGCCGGCAGCATCGCCGGGCTGCACGTGTGGGGCAGTCCCGAATACGCCGACGAGACCAGATGGCGCCGTACTGCAGAACGCGCCTTCGACCGATGCTTTCATCCGGCCGGAACGGCCCGCCAATACCGAGCGGTTGTCGACTCACCACCACGCGGGGAACGTCTCCGCAACGTGACGACACCGTCGTTGGTACTGCACGGCGACTGTGACACGCTGATCGACATCAGCGGCGGCCGGCGCACGGCCGAGCTGATTCCCGGTGCTCGTTTCGAGATCATCGAAGGATTGGGCCACGACTACCCGCCGCAACTCTGGCATCGCTGGGTCGATCTGGTCAGCGGTTTCGTCGCTTCGGTGTCTCAGTCCGCCTAGTCCCAAGCCCGATCATTCGAGAATCGTCACGACGCCATTATCACCATCGACGCGCAGGCGCATACCCGTCTTGATCGACTTGGTCGCGAACGCCGTACCCGTGACTGCCGGCAGGCCGTACTCGCGACAGACGATGGCCGCGTGGCTCATCATCCCGCCAGAATCGGTCACCGTCGCCGCAATTCGGCGGAAGATCGGGGCCCACGACGGAGCTGTGACAGGGGCGACGAGAATCTCGCCGTCTTGAATCTCGGAGACCTGCTCGGCGCTGTCCAACACGCGGGCGATCCCTTCGACCACGCCCGGCGAGGCGGCGAACCCGCTCAAGCCGCCATCGGCGCTGACACCACCGAGCCATTTCTGGATCGAGTCGCTGGTGATCCCCCAGAGCATGATCGTGAATGGCTCGGTCACCACGTCGGGAGGCGCGCCCAGCGCCGGAGGCGCATCCCAGGCTTGACACGCGGCCATGATGGCGCGTCGCTTGGCGACCACGTCGGGCCAGTACGAGGGGCCACGCGGCGCGACTCCGGCGGCCCAGCCAAACGTCATGTCACTGATGGCCGTCGGGATCTCGTCTCGCTTCAGCATGAAGATGTCGTCGTCGCCACCCCAGAAGCCTTCCTTCACGAACACGCTCGACAGCTCGCGCATCTTGCGCCACATCACACTGATGCCCCAGTGCTCGACATAGAAGTTGTGGTTCTCGACGTAGTGGAACACAGTGCGGCTGAGGCCGAGCTTGGCCTCGAAGTTGGCCTTGTCGTCACCGTCGAGCAGGTCGATGTATTCGGAAGCGACACGATCGCGTTCGGCGATCACGGCCTCCTGTGGGGTGTCGATCTCTTCTCCCGCCTGCAGCTTGCGGATGTAGCCGCGCATGAAGGAAAACGGGATGTCGAGACGCTCGGCCCATACCGCATCGGTGTGGTAAAAGCCGGTGCCGTTCGAGTAGTTGAACCACGGATACTGCGCCGTTGCATACTCGGCCAACCAGGCCTCACCGCCTACCGCGCCCTTCACAGCGGCCAGCGCCTGGTCGACAGTGCCTTCGCACAGCACGTCGCCGAGTCCGCTGTCGACAGCCAGGCGGGACAGGCGACGCAATTCCTCGTCGGGGCGGAACAAGTCGACATCGATGCCGGCAACCATCTTGGCGATCGACAGGTCGGGAATGTTCGGGAACACCTGTTTGCAGAACCCGAAGTAGTCGAGATACGCGGCGTACCCGAGGTTGAGCATCTCGAAGTGCAACTGCCACAGTTCCAACGAGAGGTCGACAAGCTCGTGGTACTCGTGTTGCAGGTCGTACACGTTGCTGCGGCCGGCGTGACTGGTGACGACCTCCAGGGCGACCATGTCGGGCAACGGCTCGAAGGTCAGCGCTTCGAGCTTGCCGATCACGACTTTGGCCTTGTCGATCCACTCGGCCTCGATGGCATCCCAGTTGGCGTAGTAGTGACCCGCACGCTGCATGAAGTGCTCGACACGGCCGGGGATGTCGTTTGGGTCTGCGACCGGAACAGGTGAGAGATAGAACCATCCGTTGAGGATGCGGATGTCGATGCCCATTGCCGGCGGAACGATGTAGTGGCGGCTGTTGTACGAACCGAGCGAGGCGAAGGCGTACTCGACCAGACTGATGTCGAATGGAGGCAACACTGTCGGCAGGTGGATGGCGTCGCGGAACCAGAACATCGACTCGTCGTATTCCTTGCGGGCGTCGCTGAACAGCAGGTGATACGGATACAGGTCCTCCCAGCCCTCGGCACCGGGCGGCGTGGTGATGGAAAACGGACTGTCGAAGCGATCCTTGGTCATGGCGATTCCCCCAGTTGATTGCGTTGGTTAGTTCTTGACCTGTACGGGCCGCAGCAGGTTGCTCACGACCCCTTCGACACCGGAATGGACTCCCTGGCTGACCTGGCGCGGCTTGTTGCTCCACACGGTCTCGGGGCGGCTCTGCAACAGATGCACGGTGTACGCACCGTCGTCGCCGACCGTCACGGCCCATTCGACGTCTTGTGGGCGACCGAAGTGCTTCTCGGCTCGGCGGGCCAACCTGGCGATCGCCTTGATCTCATCATCGCTGAGACTCGCTGAAGTACTGCGCGTCGCATCGAGAGGCCGCTGCACGACTCGATCACCCTCGACGCAGCATTCCAGTTCCTTCGACGACACCGTTCGCTTGGTGATCTCGAAGATCACTTTGTCGATCATGTAGTTGTCAGGCGTGACGATGCCCGACACCACCGACTCGCCCAGACCGAATGCCGAGTCGATCACGATGGTCGATCGGTCACCATTGGTCGGATCCAACGTGAAGGCCACGCCTGCCGCCTTCGGCAACACCATCTGTTGTACGGCAACGCTCATGGCCACGTCGGCGTGCGGGTAGCCGTTCTCGTGGCGATACGCAATGGCCCGATCGGTGTACAAGCTCGCCCAGCACCGCACGACATTGTTGACGACGTTGTCGGCCCCGCGGATCCACAGGTAGGTATCTTGCTGCCCGGCAAACGAAGCGTCGGGTTGATCTTCTGCGGTCGCGCTCGACCGCACGGCGACGGCAACATCGCCGACACCGGTCTGCGCGCACAGTTGGCGATATCCATCACGGATCACCGCCTCGGCGGCTTCTGATGGACCGGCATCGAGCACCATTTGCCGGCAGCGTCCGGCGGCTTCGCTGAGCGCGTGCAGGTCGCTGACATCGAGGGAGTCGAGCAATGTGTGCAGGTAGGGACCGACGTGGTCCCTGTTCATCGAGTCGGCAAACGCATGCGTAGTGACGGCGAATCCAGGTGGCACTGGGAGCCCAGCCTGAGTCATCGCGCCCAAGCTGGCGCACTTGCCGCCGACGATCGGCTGGTGGATTTCGGTGTAATCGTGGAAGAAGATGGCGTGGTCCGCCACTACCACGACACCCCTTCGTAGGCATCCCAGCAGCGACGAGTTGCTTCGGCGCCGGCGAAGTACGCCGCCCGCGCCGACCGGCGCTTCTCGTCAGTGTCGAGGTATCGCTCGGCGAATTCACCGACGTGGCCACCGTGGTCTTCGTCGACCGTGATGTGGATGGTGTGGAAGGCGTAGTCGTCGGGCTCGAGGAGGTGGCCGTAGTGGTGCTTGAAACCTTCGACGGCGCGAATGTACGCCGGAGGGATCTGGTTCTCGATGCCGAGACTTGCCCCGAACTGGAACTCATACCACGGGCGCTGGTGGGCGAGGTTGTAGAGGAAACTCTCGCTGAGCACCGCCTCGACGTTCGGTGTGGCCTCGGTGATGACCTCGTCGGGCGCACCGAGCGCACGGGTGAATTGGAACAACCAATGCAGGTGGCCGTGGCCCGACTTGGATTGGATGCCCAGCACTTCCTCGCCGATGTTCTCGATCACGCTTTCGGTCATCTCATACGGGATTCGCCCCAACCAGATCGAGAGGAACCGCCGGGTGTGGTACGTCACGCCGTGGTAATGCTGGCGGGCCCAGCCGACGAGTTCTTCCTTGCTGGCCTCGCCCTGTACGACCCGCTCGACCCAGCGCGCCTGGTCGAGTGTGCGACCCGACGCAACCAATTCCGCACGCATCTCGTCTACGAATGCATCACCATCGAACGACATCTGGCGTAACCCCCTCGTGTTTCTCGTCCCTGGCACTGTCGCACCGCGGTCACTCGCATTCAAGGTGGGTGTTCCGAAGGTCGGAACGAAGAGGGCGGCGATCGTCGCACCCGTGCTGCGATGATGGAGACGTGCAATCGACCGACCTTGCTGACCTCATCCGTCGCCGCCGCACCAGCATGCTCGTCGACAAGCAGCGAGAGATTCCGCACGCTGTGATCCGCGAATTGTGCGAGCTTGCCCAATGGGCGCCGAACCACAAGCGCACCTGGCCGTGGCGATTCGCAGTCGCTGAAGACCAGGCCCGCGCCCGGCTCGGCACGGTGATTGCCGAGGCGATGCAGGCCCACGGCGATCCGCCCGCGAAGGTCGACAAAGCGCGCACCAAGTACATGCGCACGCCGGTCACGTTGGTGGTCGGATCCGCCCCGGGTGATTCATCGTTGCGCACAGCCGAGAATCGCGACGCGGTCGCAGCCGGTATTCAAATCCTGCTGCTCGCCGCCACGTCGCAGGGATTGGCCAGCTATTGGAGCTCATGCCCGAAGGGCGCAAACGACCTGGTCGCAGCGCTGTGCGGGTTCGAGCCGGGCACCCACATCAGTGCGCTGATCTACCTCGGCTGGGCCAGCTCCACGGTCGAATCGCCGGGCCGCCCCGCCCCTGACGTGCACATGATCGCCGCCGACTAGAGGTACTAGTACCAAGGTGCAATAGCGATCGACACCGGCTGGCGCGCAAGATATCGATGATCCCAAGCCCGTCCAGCAGCGGGGTCGTATCCGAACATTCACAAGAAGTCCGATCGCCGCCCGATGATCGGACTTCTGTGATTTTGGACTTGGAAAGTCAGCCCCAGATGCTCTTGCGCGGCGCCGGCGTGACCACCACAGCCCCCATCAGCGTGCCGATCGGGGTGATGCACAGGCGAGTGTCGTTGCCGTTGACCTTCGACTCGCACTTGCCACAAATGCCCTCCTGGCAACCGCGCCTCGGACGCACATGCTCGGCGATCTCGCGTATCGCCTTCAGCGCCGCCATCGTCGGGTCGGCCACGATCGAATACTCGACATCGTCGACCGTCAACACCGTCAGTACGGCCGGTTCGCCGTATCCGGGAAAACCGCCGCCATCAACCTTGGCGTCACCGATCTTGGCGTGAATAGTCACGCGTACCAGCTGGGCGTCGCCAACGTCGGGATCTCGAGTTCGAGCCCGCGCCCCCGGTAGGTCAACACGGCATGTTCGTGGTCGTCGTAGACCTTGATGCGGACGTCCTCAGTGTTGTTGGGCTCACCCGGATCATGACCGACTGCCGATGCAGCGACGGCGCGAATCGGGCCGGAGTGGCCGCACATGTAGATCGCCGTGTTCGGTCCACTGTCTTCGATGGTCTCAGTGATGCCTTGCCAGTGACGGCGGACCACGATCATCGGCGGCTCGAAGTAGAACAGCGGTTGGGTCAGCCATACGGTGATCGGGTCGCCGCCAGCTTGCAAGACACGGTAGAAGCGGTTCATCTCGGTGATCCAACCCGGCCGGTCGCCGTTGCCGAAGCGCTGGTAGTTCTCGTGGATCTGGGCGAACTCCTGGAACGCAGCGGTCACGTCGACCTCGCGGCCGCCGGCCCACACCTGGAAGTTCTTGAACGCGTCGTGCGGGTACGGCTCCTCGACGTTGACGTCGGCGATGCCATAGCGGCTGAGCGCCTGCAGCACGCCGCTGCGCACACCAACGGCCGTCTCGGTGGCTCGAGCTGTAGGGGCATGCGGAAACCTGACGGTCATCCCCTCCTTCAGACCCTTGGCAAGGTCTTGCCCTTTGCGATGGGCCTGCCATTGGCCGAGCGGCGTCAGCGCGCCGTCAGTGATGTAGCCCTGTGTCTGGCCGTGCCGGATCAGGCGCACATCGATTGATGTGGTGATCCGCTTGCGGAACTCACCAGGGAATTGCTCGCGTGGAGACACCGTCTCCCTGGCGAACTCCTGGGTACGCCCCGGCGGCGCGGTGACTCGGTCGAGTTCCTC
>JAYTZE010000346.1:0-6788 GCA_043742385.1 Ilumatobacteraceae bacterium | reverse complement strand
GCGGCCGGCCATTGGCGATGGCCAGAGCGCCCATCACGACGTAGCGATCGGCGAGACGGCGCAGCGGAGCGGTTGCGTGCGCATAGGTGGCGGCCATTGCCGAGTGCCACGGACGCCGACCTGCGCTGAACGGCACGTACGAGGCGCCACCCCCGGCGCGACGGATAGCCATCAACAGAGCCGCAGGTTTGGCCGTCTTGCCGTCGAGTGATCGCTCGAAGTCGACAAGATTCGTCTCCGCCTGCCAGTCGATCCCGAGCGCCTTGGCGGTATGTCGCAACCGTTGCTCAGCGCGGGCATCGGGCTCAGGCATGACCCTGAACAGCCCGGTTCCGGCAGCAAACAGCAGCTCAGCAACGGCGAGGTTGGTCGCCAGAGACATCGCCGCGTTGTCGTCTTCTGACTGCAGTCGCGGACGGAAGGAGATGTCGTAACCGCCTTGCCCGGTCGCGTGCACTTCTTGCTCGAGGGCTTCGATCCGAGCAGCGCCCCGGGCATCCTCGGCCAGGGCAATGCGTCGCGCCAGTTCGGGGAACGCGTCGGGCAATTCGTCGGGCTGCACCGTCTCGTAAGCCAGCTTGGCCCTGCTGCGGATCACGGATCGTTCGACACCATCGAGCTTCGACTGCCCGTCACCTGCAACGCGTACGTGGAACACGATCGCCGGCCGAGGACCGTCAGGCAGCAAGCTCGCCACCCCTTCGGCAAGAACCGGTGGATACAGACCGGCCTTGCCATCGGGCAGATACTGCGTCGTGCCTCGCTCCCATGCCTCCTGGTCGAGCCGCCCACCGGTGTCGACGAACCATGCGACATCGGCGATGGCGTAGTGCAACAGCACATCATCACCCGTCGTCTCGATGTGGAAGGCCTGGTCGAGATCCGTCGACGTCGCCGGGTCGAGGGTGACAAACGGCCAGTCGGTCCGGTCGACGTGTTCCGTCGGCGACCGCTTCGCAGCGTCGTCGGCGGCCTGCAGAACGTCCGCGGGAAAGTCAGTCGGGACCTTGAACTGCCGTCGAATACCGCGAAGACCTTCGACGAGTTCGTCGGTGAGATCGGCCCGGATCCGCACCTAGCGGCGGGCTCCCATGAACATCGTCTTCAGCGCGTCGTAGTGCTCGATGCAATGACCAGCACCCATCACGACGGCCTCGAGCGGCATCGTCGACATCTTCACCGGCACCTGCGTTTCGCGTTCGATACGCGATGCCAGACCGCGCAGCAGACCGCCACCGCCCACCAGGTACATGCCGCGCACCAGGAAGTCTTGGGCAAGCTCGGGCGGCGCTTTCGACAAGCAGCGCACCACTGATGCGGTAATGCTGCTGATGACGTCGTCGATGGCCAAACGAATCTCTTCTGGCGTCAGGATCACCGTCTTCGGCAGGCCGCTCATGAGGTCGCGGCCGCGGACCTCGGCTTGGTTTTCGTCGTCGGTGGGATCGGCGGAGCCGATAGCCACCTTGACCTCTTCAGCTGTGCGCTCCCCGATCGCGATCCCGTGCTCGCGACGAACGTAGGCCTGGATCGCTGCGTCGATGTCGAAACTGCCGACTCGCACGGCTTCGAGGGCAACGATGCCACCAAGGCTGATGACGGCCGTCTCGCTGGTGCCACCCCCGATGTCGATGACCATGTTGCCCACCGGCTCGTCGATCGGAAGGTCGGCGCCGATGGCTGCCGCCATCGGCTGTTCGATCAGTTGGGCATCGGCTGCACCTGCGCGGCGAGCCGCGTCGGTGACTGCGCGCCGTTCGACCTCGGTGATCGCCGAGGGCACGCAGATGACGACCTTCGGACGGGTGAACCGGCTGACACCCACACGCTGCAACAACAGGCGGATCATCCGCTCGGTGATCTCGAAGTCGGTAATGGCTCCACCACGGAGTGGCCGCACGGCGACGATGTAGCCGGGCGTGCGCCCGATCATCTGCCAGGCTTCGCGTCCGGTCGCCAATACTTCGCCCGTCTGGCGATTCAGGGCGATGACCGACGGCTCGTTGAGCACGATGCCGCGGCCCTTCATATAGACAAGCGTGTTCGCCGTGCCGAGGTCGATTGCAAGGTCTCGAGCCATGAGTTAGTCCGTCGGCTCCTGTGACTCTTGGTCGGAGTCGTGGGTCTGCTGGGTGGGGCGCACGCGATCCATGACTTCACGACGGGATTCGGGCGACAGTGCGTCGATGTGCCGCCGGAAGCTGGTGAGTCCGGCATCCTGGCGTGGGCGGCGGGAGTAGGCGATGAGACCGATGGCGAGCAGCAACACGACAGCTGCGACAGCGATGACGCCTGTCACGACGAGTTCCGCCGACCGGACGAGGTCGCTACCGACACAGCGTCGACGGGGGTGCAAGCCGCGAGACCCCAGTCGGCACCATCGCGCCATACCTCGCGCTTCCAGATCGGAGCGCTCAGCTTCAGCGCATCGATCGCAAAGCGGGCCGCCTCGAAGGCCTCGGCGCGGTGCGGCGCACTGACGACCGCGATGACAGAACTCTCGCCAAGTGCCAACGCGCCGATTCGATGGATCAGTACAACTCGGCCGGTTTCGGTCCAGCGCTGCCGCAATTCGATGTCGATGGCCTCGAATCGCGGCACGACCTGCGACTCGTATGCCTCGTAGGTCAGCGACTCGACGTTGTCACGCAGTACACCGTGCTCGTCGACCGCGTGGTCGCGAACGGTGCCGCTGAACAGCACGACAGCACCACAGTGCGGCAGCACCGCCCACGCGTAGGCAGTGGCGATCGGCAACGGATCACTGGTCAGGCTGAGCCAAGAGTTACCGCTAGCCGGAGGTTGCACGACTACCCATCGTAGCCTGCCACTTCGCAAGCGACACCGGAGTGCTGGGGGCGATGCCCACAGCGTGCTCAGGCTCGGTAACCTCTCCGGCTCGTGGAGCGGAGTGAGTGGCCTGACGATGACGCCCTTGGTGATGGCGCGTACCCACCCGCTCCGCTACCCGCGCACGAGCGCACCTGGCGCCATCCGTCGGAGTTGGGCCGCGCTGGGTGGACCCACTCAGATCCGCCGATCACGATCGGCCGGGGGCTGCTGGTAACCACCGGAGCGATCGGCGGGCTCTTGTCGCTGGCCGTGCTGTGGGCCATGTTGCCGTCGGCGGGTCGAGGAAGCCAGGCTGCCCCGACCGTCGTCACCAGTACCGCCAACGACCTGGCCAGCCCAGGCATCACCGCCCGACCCGACACGCTCGTGGCGACCTCTGTCGACGATCGCCTGCCTTCGACAACCTTGCGCACCGGCTCGCTCAACGCTCCGGCGTCACAAGACAGCACTCCGACGACCTCCGACACCACGGAGCCGACCGCCAGTTCGCACAGCGCTGCCACCATCGAAGTTGCCCCGATGGCGGTAGGCATCGGCGATTCGCTGGTCATCACCACCGCCCGCGCCGTGGAAGGGCGAAGTTTCATCACCTTGACAGGCGCCGATGGCCTACCACACAACGCCACGGTGCTGATGGTCGACCGCGAGCTCGGGTTGGCGGTGCTATCGGCCGATGTTTCGGGCTTGACCACGTCCTACGGCATCGGTCCAGCGGCCAACCCCGGCGACGTTGTCACTGTGCTTGGCGCAACTCCAACCTCCGCCAATGTCACCATCGACGCCGATGGACATCTCATGCTCGACGCATGGGCAGAATCGATGGCCGAAGGCACACCGGTGCTGAACGCCGATGGTCAGTTGGTCGGCATGTGCAGCCGCGGATCTTCGGGCGCCGAACTGGTCAGTGTGGCCAATGTCGGTGCCATGCTGGCACCCGCCAAGCCTGCCAAGCCTGCGCCATGGTTGGGTGTTCGCGCAGTCATCGGCGAGCAGGGCGCCTTGATCGTCGACCGCCTCGATCCCGACGGCCCCGCCGCTGCCGTCGGCGTCGTGCTTGGCGACATCATCGGCGCAGTCGACGGTGTCGCCGTCGCCACGGTCGAAGAGTTGAGGGCGATCATCGCCCAGCACGCGCCCGACGAGGTCGTCACCTTGACCGTCACCCATGCGGATCAAACGCCGGTCGACGTCGCAGTCACCCTGGGCACCGCACCGTCGATGTAGTCGGCTTTCGACAGCGTCAGGCCCCGTTCTGGGGCTGCCCAGTTCAGCGACGGCGACACTGAGCGTCAGCTCATAGAACGACCGTTGCTCAATGAGCTGACGCTGATGCTCCTTGACGCCGAACTGTCGCTCGGCGTGAGCTAGCGAGGAAAGTTCGCTGGAATATGCCCCCTATCTCACCTTGCTGTCGAACCTACACCGGTTCGAGCGCCGACTGCGCGGTCAGCGGGCGGCGCGGCGGCGTTGGGCCCGGCGCACGGCTCGCCAGACACCGATTCCGACGGCGGCAAGCAGAGCGGCCAGCCCACCGAGGGCGATCTCCTGGCGACGCTTCGGGGAGACCATCGTCCACCACTTCGCCTCAGTTCCCTCGACGTACGCCTGCTCGTTGGTGACCGTCGGCGCCCAGCCCTCGGCCTTCAACCGGTCGTTGGCCACGAGCCACGTCCACCGGGTGTAACTGCGCAACCCTGGCGGGATCGGGCCGCGCTGGAATCGCCAGCGCATGTTGCTGATGACCTCGGTGATCCGATCAGGCAGCTTGAGGCGAGGCACGGCACCGGCGAGTGCACGAACGCGCTCGCCGGCGATCCAGCCATCTGGAGCAACGTTGTAGACACCGTCGAGTCTTTGTTCAGCAGCGAGCACCACAGCACAGGCGAGGTCGTCGAGGTGCAGAAACTGAGCCGGAGGGTCATCCTCGCCGAATCGCTGCCCCATGCCGGCAGCGAGCGCGGCGGCAAGCCCAACGGTGCTCTCGGCCGCCATTGCAACTGCAGGACGCAACACGGTGACCGTGCGTTCGGGTGCGGCGAGACGCCATTCGTCGACCAGCTGTTCGACCGCACCGAGTTGGCGGGCGTAGACGAACTCGACATCGGGTCGAAGCACGGCTTCTTCGGTGATCGGCACCGGGTTGTTGGCCCAGGCCCCGTACACCATCGCCGACGAGACCAACACCAGGTGATGTGCCTGTCGCGCCTCGGCCAACGCCGCAGTAACACCCTCCGTTGCACTTTGCCGCCTTCGAGCACGTGCGTCGGCATCGGCGGAGGCCAACCACACGACGACCTCGCTGTGATCCGCGTCGCCCTGCACCAGAGAGGCACTGCCGTTCAATCGGCTCACGACACGCCGACCCAGGGCAGCGGAGCCCTCACTGACCCACACCGAGGTTGTCGTCGAGGTGACGGTCATGGCGACGGACGCTAGCGCCGATGCAGGCCGTAGGCTCGCGTCTATGGCAGACGGACCAGGGTCCGACAACCCGTTCGAGAACCTTCCCTTGTTCGGTGATCTGGCCCGGGCGTTGTCGGGGCAGGGTCCGCTCAATTGGGATGCGGCGCGGCAGTTCGCCGGTCTGGCCGCGACCGGCGGCGCGGCCGAAGTCAACATCGATCCGACGGTTCGCATCAAGCTTGGCGAGCTCGCCCAGATTGCCGAGCTGCATGTGCGCGACCTCACCGGTTTCGACGGCCCGTCACCCGAGGTCCTTCCCATCACGTCAGGCGCGTGGGCACAGCGAACGCTCGATGCGTACCGGCCTCTGTTCACCGAGCTGGCGACGTCGCTCGGCCAACCAGTTGCGCCAACCGACGCCGACGCGATCGACCTCAACGCCGATCCGATGATGGCGATGATGGCCAACCTCAGCAAGATGATGGCGCCGTCGATGATGGGAATGGCCGTCGGCTCGATGGTCGGACGCATGGCCACCCAAGCCTTCGGCCAATACGACCTTCCGATTCCGCGGCAAGACGCCAGTCTCACGGTGTTGCCGGGAAACATCGATCGGTTCGCCGCCGAATGGAGCATCACCGTCGACGAGATGCGAGTGTGGGTGCTTGCCCAGGAGCTCACTGGCCATGCCCTGTTCTCGATTGCGTCACTTCGCGAGGATTTCGCGTCGCTCGTGCGACGACATGTGGGTGCCTTCCGAGCCGACCCCGAGGCAATCGCCGAAAAGCTCTCATCGCTCGAAACCGACGACGGGGATCCGCTGCAGGCCATGCAACAGGTGCTCAGCGACCCCGCTGTATTGCTGGGCGCTGTGCAATCAGCCGAGCAACGCGAGCTCCAGCCGTCGCTCGACGCGGCCGCCGCCGCCGTGATCGGGTACGTCGACTACATGGTCGACGGGGTGTCGGTACGAGTGATCGGCGGCGATGCCTTGCGTATTGCCGAAGCAGTCAGACGGCGCCGGGTCGACCACAGTTCCGACGACGTCTACATCGAGCGGCTGCTCGGCCTGCGCCTGACCCACCAACAGGTTCAGCGCGGAAAGAACTTCGTCGGCGGAGTGGTCGACCGCGTCGGCGAAGCCCAGCTCAGTGTGCTTCTCGCCCGCCCGAATGCCTTGCCGACCCCGGCGGAGATCGACGCGCCCGGCTTGTGGGTGGCCCGCCTCGAACTGGCCGGCGCTTAGGCGCGGTAGCCATCGACCTTCCTCGCGACCGCGAGCGCGAGGCGTGGATGTAGAGCACACCGGCCAGCACTCCGATCAACCCCACGGCCAAGAACGCGACGCGCCCTGGGAACGTGACCAACACCGGAATGACCCCGGCGATGACCCACGACAATTGGAAGCGGGTCTCGAACTTGGCAAACGCCCGGCCCTGGTTTGCGTCGGGAGCATCACGTTGAACGATCGAGTCGAACGCCATTCTCCCGATGCCCGACGCCATGTTGACCACCGCCGCCAGCGCGATGGC
>JAYTZE010000345.1:0-3462 GCA_043742385.1 Ilumatobacteraceae bacterium | reverse complement strand
GTCGGTCGCAACGGTGGTCGTCGTGGCACCGGGCGACGTACTGGTCGAACCGGCAACGGTCGTGCTGGTGTTCGCTGTGCTTGGTCGACGCGATGGACCACCGGCGGCGGTAGTCGTCGACGCCGTACCTGACGTGTCAACGACGGCAGGGGCGCCGGTGTCAGACGTGGCGACCGTGCCCGACGGCGTGGTGGTGTCGGGCGTGGCCGGCTGATCGTTCGGGTCACTCGTGACACACGGAATGTTGAACTGCTCGTCGATCAGCACCGGTCGCAGGTACACCTGGCCGGTGACCTTGACGAGCTCCTCAGCCTGCTGCTGATTCTTGACACCCGGCAGATTGACCACAATGGCGTCGCCCTGTCGCAGGATCTCAGGCTCGGCGACACCCAAGCTGTCAACCCGCTCGCGAATTCGCTCAACGGCGAGATCGAGGCTGGCCGTGTTGAACTCGCCTACTGGCTGCTGGGTGATCGAGATTCCGCCCTGCAGGTCGAGGCCGAGCGCCGGTGTTTCGCCGCCGATCAGAGTGGCGAACAAGCCACCAAAGGCCACCACGAGGATTCCGACGAGCGAATAGATCAGCTTCTTGCGCATTATTGAGAAGGCTCGTCATCCGTCGTACCGTCAGTCGGCTCGATCTTGGTGCTTCGACCGGAACCATCGTCGCTGGGCACAGCAGTCTCGCCCTGAGATGTGTCCACCTTGCGTTGCAGGGCCTGGCGGGCGACGCGGATCTGCACATTGTCGTCGATCTCCAACCAGGCAATCTCGCCGTCAATCAGGGTGACGAACCCGTACATCCCGGATGTCGTCATGACCTCATCGCCGACCTCGATCGACGATTGCAGCGCCGCTTGAGCGCGCATCTTGCGACGCTGGGGACGGATCATCAGCATGTACATCGCGCCACCGATGATGAGCATCGGGACAAACAAGCTAAGCGCGGAACCGGAGTTCGAACCTTTTTCAGCAGCGAGTATCGACAAGACATGCATATGGGGTATCCAATTGTTCGCAATGGAGGGGAAGGGTCGCTCAATAACCGACCGGGAATGCTAGCTACCCAGACGTCAGGTTGGGCAGATCACCCCCAAACAGCGAGAACCTGTTGACGAAATGCGGCGAACGTCCCTGCCTCGATAGCCGCCCGCATGCCAGCCATCAACTGCAGGGTCCAGCTGATGTTGTGCAGGCTGACCAGCCGTGAAGCGGTGGGCTCTCCGACCTGGAACAGGTGACGGATGTAGCCGCGACTGTGGCGTTGACACACATCACACGAGCAGGCCGCATCCAGCGGCTCGTCGCTGACGGTGTGCTTCGCATTCTTGATATGCAGCTTCCCTTCGCCGGTCAGCGCTGTGCCGTGCCTGCCGATCCTGGTTTGCATCACACAGTCGAACTGGTCGACACCCAAGCCCACAGCCTCCACAAGGCTGGCCGGATCACCAACTCCCATCAGATAGCGAGGACGATCCGTCGGCAGGTGTGTCAGTGTCACGGCGAGCGCGGGAACCATCTCGCTTCGGGTCTCCCCCACGCTGAGACCCCCAATCCCGTAGCCATCGAATTCCCGCGCCACGGTTTGTTGCGCGCTTTCGGCGCGTAGCTGCTCGCTGATGCCGCCCTGAACGATTCCGAACAGCGCTTGATCCTCGCGCCGATGTGTAGCCCTGGCCCGCGCGGCCCACGCGGAGGTGCGCTCCACTGCCAACCGGATCACATCGGGTGGCGAGGGCAACGATGGGCAGACATCGAGAACCATCTGGATATCGGCACCCAGCAACTCTTGAGTGCGCACGGCAATCTCGGGAGTGAATCGAATCGACGACCCGTCATAGGTGCTCTTGAAGGTCACCCCGTCGTCGTCGACCTCGGGGTCGAGCGAGAACACCTGGAACCCGCCGGAGTCGGTCAGCGTGAGGCCATTCCACCCGGCGAATCGGCCCAGGCCACCGAGCGCGGCCACGGTCTCGACGCCCGGTCGCAGCATCAGGTGATAGGTGTTGCCGAGCACGATCTCTGCTCCCAGCCGTTCATAGTCGACGGCGCTCAAATACTTGATCGCGCCGCGAGTGCCCACGGGCATGAAACACGGTGTGCGGTAACTGCCACGTGACGTGTGAGCAACGCCGCTGCGCGCCGCGCCATCCGTGGCGATCGTCTCGAACCGTACGGGATGCATTCTACGTCGTCCGTCGATCGAGCAGCATGGCATCGCCGAAGCTCAAGAAGCGGTAATTCTCGGCGAGGGCGACATCGTACAAACGACGCCAGCGATCACCGACGAAGGCGTCGATCATCATCAGCAGTGTGGTGCGCGGTAGGTGGAAGTTGGTCATCATCACGTCGACAAGCTGCCATTCGTACGGTCGGGTGATGAACAGTCGCGTGCGACCATGCAACTCGCCCAACGCTGCCGCTGACTCGAGAGCACGCACACTGGTCGTACCAACGGCAACGACTCGCTTCGCCTCCCGGCATTGCTGCATCACCTCGGTGTGTACGCGGTACTGCTCGCTGTGCATCACATGGCGTGTGGGATCGTCGACGGTGACAGGCTTGAACGTATCGAGGCCGACCACCAGCTCGACCTTGGCGATCTCGATGCCTTTGGCGGCGATGTCGGCCAACAGCTCGGGCGTGAAGTGCAGGCCCGCGGTGGGCGCGGCCGCCGAAGCCGGCTCGGCGGCATACACCGTCTGATAGCGATCGGGCTCGGTCAGGCCGACCCCGATGTACGGCGGCAGTGGCATCTCGCCGTGTTGCTGCAACAACGTCAGCGGATCCCCCTCTGCCACGATGGTCACCTCCCATGTGTCTCCGTTGTCGATCCTTCGACCGATCGCCACGAGCACGTCACCGGACTCACCGGCGAGCTGCTCACCAATCCGCAGCTTGCGGGCTGGGCGGATCATCGCCTCCCAGGTGCGTCGATCCTCGCTGATCGGTTCGAGCAACAGCACTTCGGCTGCACCGCCGGTTTCACGGCGCAAGCGCAGGCGGGCTGGGATCACCTTGGTGTCGTTGACGACCAGCAGATCACCCTCGCCGAGTAGCGATGGGAGATCGCGGACGCGGAGATGATCGGGGTCGGCGCTCCCCCGATCGACCAGCAGCCGGGCCGCATCGCGGGGTTCGATCGGCACCTGCGCGATGCGGTCGGCCGGCAGTTCGTAGTCAAAGTCGGTCAGGCGCATCGGACGTTCAGGCTACGGCGAGCCCCGTGATCGTGTGACACCATGAGTGTCATGACAACGTTGCGAACCGACCAGGTGGCGTGTGGCTCCGACGGGGCGATGGATCTCCATGTGTGGACGCCCGACAGCCCTCCACGAGCTGCGATCCTGGTCATTCAAGAGATCTTCGGAGTCGGCACCTACATCCGAGCCGTCGCCGAGCGACTTGCTGGCGCCGGCTATCTCGTCGGTGCTCCCGACCTCTTCTGGCGATTCGCCCCGA
>JAYTZE010000344.1:0-1636 GCA_043742385.1 Ilumatobacteraceae bacterium | reverse complement strand
CACTGGCGGAGCAAGCGAAGGGCACGCAGACCGGCATGCCCGACAACGAAGATGTGCTGTACGGGCCGGTCAACAATTCCAACCAGCTCGCTCACGTCGGTGGCATGGTCAGCCGGGCGCCGGATCACGCCAATGTCGCCGCCGGCGGTAGTGCCGTTGGTGGCAAAGGGTTCTTCTTCGAGCCGACGGTGATCAGCGGGCTGCAGCAGGACGACGAGATGATCCAGCGCGAGATCTTCGGCCCCGTCATCACGGTGCAGAAGTTCACCGACGAGGACGAAGCCGTCGGTTGGGCCAACGGCGTCGAGTACGGCCTGGCGTCGAGCGTGTGGACCAAGGACTTCGGCCGGGCCATGCGCATGGCCAAGCGGCTCGACTTTGGATGCGTGTGGATCAACACCCACATCCCGTTGGTCGCCGAGATGCCGCACGGCGGCTTCAAGAAGTCGGGCTACGGCAAAGACCTCTCGGCCTACGCCCTCGACGACTACACGAGAATCAAGCACGTCATGGCGAATTTGGACAGTTAATGGAGTGTTTGGGTCCCACTCGGGGTTGCGTCAAACACTCCACTGCGCTTAGTGCGCGCCCCAGGCGAAGGTTTGTTTGACGAGGTCGAGGTAGATGAAGGTCTCGGTCGAGACCACGCCGGGCACCGAGCGGATGCGGTTGGTGATGTCCAACAGGACTCCATCGTCTTCGACTACCACCTCGCACATCAGATCGAACGAGCCGGCAGTCACGACCAGGTAGTCGATGTCGACCATCGCCTGCAGAGCCTTTGCCAGGTCGTCGGTGGGCCCTTCGGTGTGCACGCCGATCATTGCCATCCGGCGCAGTCCGAGCGAGAGCGGGTTGGTCACTGCGACCACCTGGATCACCCCGGCATCGGTCATGCGCTGAACACGTTGGCGTACCGCAGCCTCCGACAATCCGACGGCCGTGCCCAGCCGGGTGTACGGGATTCGACCATCGGCCTGGAGTTGCACGATGATGGCTCGATCGGTGTCGTCGAGCTGGGTGCCGGATCGGTCCATGTCTACGGATACTGGTAGCTGCAACCGGCTCGCGCAAGGGAATCCGTGGCGCGCACACTGTAAATATGCGCTTTCCTTGATTTCACCGCCTGCCGCGTGCAACGGTGTGCAGGTGGGAGGCACAGTGCGAGGCGACATATCACCGGTCGTCCCGCCGATGCTCACGCGAGGTGCTCGAGCAGAATATGGTGTGTGTGTCAATCGACACAGGGGGATCATTGGTGACTGACATATCCGTGCCACCGAACGGTGGGTTGTCGGAGCGCGGCGCTGTCGAACTGACCGACGTCACCAAGCGATTCGGCACCATGGTCGCCGTCGACCGACTGAACCTGTCGGTGCGCCCCGGAGAGTTCCTGTCGCTGCTCGGTCCGTCGGGCTGCGGAAAGACCACGACCTTGCGCATGCTGGCCGGGTTCGAGCAGCCCGACGAAGGCTTCATTCGTATCAGTGGCGAATACGTGCAGGGCATTCCGCCCTACAAGCGCGACGTCAATACGGTGTTCCAGGCCTATGCGTTGTTCCCGCACATGACCGTCGCCGAGAACGTCGCCTATGGCTTGCGGCAAAAGGGTGGAGTATCGAAATCCGAGATCTCG
>JAYTZE010000343.1:0-6798 GCA_043742385.1 Ilumatobacteraceae bacterium | reverse complement strand
GGATGGAGCCAGAAGACGCGGTGGTACACGCGGTCGACTCCTCTGGTCGGGCCGTCATCTTCGCCGGCATCACCGTGATGATCTCACTGCTCGGCCTGTTCATCATCGGTCTGGCATTCGTGCGCGGCATGGCCGTATCGGGCGCGATCAGTGTGTTCGTCATGATGCTGGCATCGATCACCCTGCTGCCCGCCCTCATCGGTTTCGCCGGCAAGAAGATCGATGAGACATCGCGCGCGGCCGCCATCGCCGTCGGCACCTTCGTGCTGCTGGCCGTGATCGGCGTTTTCACCGGCCTCGCACTCGGACTCGCCCTGCTCGGTGCACTTGCGCTCGCCATCGTCGTCATGGTGATCAGTCTCCTGCCGTTCGGCCATGCGCTTCGCACCAAGCTGCCGCACCGCCATACAAAGCCTCGCGAGCAGCAGTTCTGGTACCGCTGGAGCCGCCTCATCCAGCGTCGCCCGTGGCCACCGCTGCTGGGTGGTGTCATCGTCCTGGTGGTCCTGGCGTCGCCGCTGTTCTCGATCCGTCTCGGCTTCGGCGACACCGGCAACCTGACCGAGGACAAGACCGCCCGCAAGGCATACGAACTGATGGCCGACGGCTTCGGCGCCGGCGCCTCTGGCCCATTGATCCTGGTCAGCACCGACCCCGCCACCAACGCCGAGTCAGCGCTGAAGGTTGACGCGGCGCTCGCGGCCGACGAAGGAATCGCCTTTGCCACGCCTGGCACCGAGATCGCACCCGGCACATGGTTCTGGCAGGCATCGCCGGTCAGTTCCCCGCAGGATGAAGCAACGACCGAACTCGTCAACCGGCTGCGCAGTACCGAACTGCCGGCCACGGGGGTCGACGTCGAAGTCGGTGGCTTCACCGCTGGCAGCGTCGACTTTGCCGATTACCTCGGCGGCCGTCTACCGCTGCTGATCGGTGCCGTGTTGATCCTCAGCTTCCTCCTGTTGATGCTCGTGTTCCGAAGCCTCCTGGTACCGCTGAAGGCCGTGATCATGAACATGCTCTCGGTTGGCGCGGCGTACGGCGTGATCGTCGCCATCTTCCAGTGGGGCTGGGGGAAGGATCTGTTCGGCATCGGCAAGGCAGGTCCGGTCGAGGCCTGGGCGCCGATGATGCTGTTCGCGATCACCTTTGGCCTGTCGATGGACTACGAGGTCTTCCTGCTGTCGCGCATGAAGGAAGAGTTCGATCGCACCGGCGACAACGCCGCAGCTGTCGCCGATGGCCTGGCAGTGACGGCCCGGGTCATCACCGCAGCAGCGTTGATCATGGTCTGCGTGTTCTCGGCGTTCGTGCTGGGCGACAACCGGCAGTTGAAACTGTTCGGCCTCGGCTTGGCTACGGCGGTCTTCGTCGATGCCACCATCGTGCGAATGGTACTGGTGCCGGCCACGATGGAGTTGCTCGGCGACCGAAACTGGTGGCTGCCGAAGGCGCTCGATCGCATCCTGCCCCGCATCAACGTCGAGGGCACCCATCCAGGCGAGCCCAAACTCGATCCCGATCCCGAGCCGGTACTCGTCTGAGGCAGCGAGCCGGGCGCGGCTTGACAAGTACCCCCGCCATCACGTAGCGATACGAACGCCATGGCCAAACCGCTTGTCATCGTCGAATCGCCCGCAAAGGCCAAGACCATCTCGAAATTCCTGGGCGATGCCTTCGACGTGCGCGCCTCGGTGGGCCATGTCGCTGATCTGCCCAGCAAGGGTTTGTCGATCGATGTCGACAACGGTTTCAAGCCGACATACGAACTGACTGTCCGCGGCGCGCAGGTGGTGAAAGACCTGCGTGTGCTGATGAAACACGCAAGCGAGCTCTATCTCGCAACCGACGAAGACCGCGAGGGCGAGGCCATCAGCTGGCACCTGCTCGAGTACCTGAAACCGAAGATCCCGGTGAAGCGGATGGTCTTCCACGAGATCACCAAAACTGCGATCGATCACGCCGTCAACAATCCGCGTGGCATCGATTACGGCCTGGTCGACGCAGCCGAGACTCGCCGATTGCTCGATCGACTGTACGGCTACGAGGTGTCGCCGGTGCTGTGGCGCCGCGTCAACCGCGGTCTGTCAGCGGGTCGCGTGCAGAGTCCGTCGGTTCGTTTGATCGTCGAGCGCGAGCGCGAGCGAATCGCCTTTGTGCAAGCCGGCTACTGGGACATCGACCTGCTCACTGCAACGTCGCCCGCGTTCACGGCAACGCTCGTCGCCCTCGACGATGCCAAGGTCGCCACCGGCAAAGACTTCAACAGCGACGGCAAGGTCCAAAAATCGTCACGGCAAGATGTCATCGTCGTCGACGAGGCGCGTGCCAGCGGACTGGCAGACAATCTGCGACGCTCCGAGTTCACGGTTCGCGCCGTCGACGAGCGGCCGTACCGCAGCGCACCCAAGGCGCCGTTCATGACCTCGACGTTGCAGCAAGAAGGCGGCCGCAAGTTGCGGCTCAGCGCGTCTCAGGTCATGCGTGTGGCACAGGGCTTGTACGAGCGCGGCTACATCACCTACATGCGAACCGACAACGTCACGCTCAGTGCCGAGGCGTTGTCTGCGGTTCGTGCCGAGGTGAAACGTGGCTACGGCGACAAGTACCTCTCGCCCGCACCTCGGCAGTTCGCGTCGAAGATCAAGAATGCCCAGGAGGCGCACGAGGCCATCCGCCCGTCGACGCCGCTGCGCAGTCCCGACTCGCTCGCTGCCGAGTTGAACGGACAAGAGCTGTCGATGTACCGAATGATCTGGCAGCGCACGTTGGCGTCGCAGATGGCCGACGCCACCGGAGTGACCGTGACCGTTCGGCTCGGCGCCGCTGCCGCCGACCCGACTCGCGACAACTCGGCCACCGATTGCGTGTTCTCTGCGAGTGGCACGACGATCACGTTCGCCGGCTATCGCCAGGTGTACGTCGAATCGGTCGACGACAGCGAGGCCGGTGACGACGAGCGCGAAGCACTGCTACCGCCACTCACCGTCGGTGGCGTCATCGCTGTCGAGTCGCTGACACCCAACGGCCACACCACATCGCCTCCGGCCCGCTACACCGAAGCATCACTGGTGAAGCGGCTCGAAGAACTCGGCATCGGCCGGCCATCGACGTGGGCATCGATCATCCAAACCGTGCAAGACCGCGGGTACGTGTGGAAGAAGGGTCAGGCCCTGGTGCCGACCTGGACCGCATTCGCTGTCGTCGGATTGATGGAGAAGCACTTCGGCGAACTGGTCGACTACGCCTTCACCGCACGCATCGAGGAAGACCTCGACTCGATCGCCCGAAACGAACGCCAGAAGCAGGACTGGCTGCAGCACTTCTACTTTGGCGACGAGGCAGACAACCTTCCCGGCCTGAAGCGCCTGGTCGAAGAGAACCTCGACGAGATCGACGCCGCAGAGATCAACACCTTCCCGATCGGCGACGACCTCGACGGCAAGGAAATCGTGGTCAAGCCCGGCAAGTACGGGCCCTACGTGAAGCGCGGCGACGACACCGCCAGCGTTCCCGACGACCTCACGCCCGATGAGTTGACGGTCGAGATGGCCTTGAAACTGCTGGCCATGCCGAAGAGCGATGAGCCGATCGGAGAACTCGACGGCTATCCGGTGTTCGCCAAGAACGGCCGGTACGGCCCGTATGTGCAGTGGGGCTCGCCCGACAATCTGCCGCCTGGGTTGGAGAAGCCCAGAATGGCCAGCCTGTTCAAGACCATGGTGCTCGAGCGGCTGACCGTCGACGAGGCGGAAGAGTTACTGCAGCTGCCACGAACGCTGGGCGTCGACCCCACCGATGGTGAGACGATCACTGCCAACAATGGCCGCTACGGACCGTATGTGCAGAAGGGCAAAGACTTCCGCAACATCACCAACGAGGAACAACTGCTGACCATCACCCTCACCGAGGCCCTGACAATCTTCTCGCAGCCGAAGGTGTTCCGCCGCGGTGGCGCCACCAACATGGCGGCCAAGGGCCCGCTGCGCGAGTTCGGCAACGACCCGGCAAGCGGCAAGCCCGTGGTTGCCAAGGACGGCAAGTTCGGTGTGTACGTGACCGACGGCGAAACCAACGCATCGCTCTCCAAGGGCGACCGGCTCGAGGCCATGCCGCCCGAGCGTGCGTACGAGCTGCTGGCAGTGCGCCGCGAAGCGATCATCGAACGCGGTGGCGCTCCGGCCAAGAAGGCCAGAGCTACCAAGAAGGCCGCGACGAAGAAGGCGGCCCCGCGCAAAGCTGCAGCCGCCAAGAAGGCAAGCACCTAGCCGTCACCTAGCCGCACCTAGCCGGCGAGCATCACGCCGAGCACGCCCGCCAGCACCAGCCCCGCACCGGCGTATTCGCGCCGGGTGTGCCGCTCGTGAAGCCACCAGTGGGCAACGGCGAAGGTGAACAACAACTCGACCTGGCCGAACGTTCGAACCTTTGCGGCGTTCTGCAGCGAGAAGGCCCACGCCCAACACGCCGAGCCGCACACGCTGAGCACGCCGACCACCGAGCTCGAACGCCAGTGGCGGAAGGCCAGGCCGATCTGTTCGCGTTCTCGCACGGCGAGGTACCCGCCGTGGATCACCGTTTGCATCGTGTTCATCACCGCCAGCGAGACGATGGCCCGCACCAACGCGGGTGAGTCACCAAGCGATTGTGAGGCGGCGCGTATCCCTACGGCCGCGAGTCCAAACCCTGTGCCGGCGAAGAGACCGAGCACTGCAGCGCGGTCCGGATGGCGCAACATGGCACGACCGCCGGCGAGCAGCACCACGCCTGCCATGCACAAGACGGTCGCAAGCCAGCCGAGCGGGCGAAGTGTCTCGTCGAGCAGCACGGCGGAGAACACCGCGACCTGCACCACCTCGGTCTTGGAATAGATGGTGCCGACGGCGAAGCCGCGGGCATCGAAGGCGCTGATCAACAGGACGGTCGCCACGATCTGGGCGAGGCCACCTCCCGCGATCAGCGGCCAGAACCGAGCAGGTGGAGTCGGCAGCCGTTGACCACTGATCGCCAACACGGCCACCGCCGCAAAGGCGATGGGAGCGCCCCACACATAGCGGACGAACCCGGCGCCGCTGACCGACAGCAGGGCGCGCAGCCGTTGCTGCATGGCCGTTCGCCAGGTTTGAAAGATCGCCGCAGCGACCGTCACCGTCATCCACATCGCAACGCATCGTTTCTCAGAATATGAGATCTATTTCTCAAACATACCCTAGCCCATCCGGCTCGATATGGTGCGCCGAGTATGAGTACGGGTCGCTACATCGCCCTCGAGGGTGCCGAGGGCACGGGGAAGAGCACGCACGCAGCCCGGCTGGCGACGTATCTCGACGCCGTGCTGACACGCGAGACGGGCGGTACCGACATCGGCGCGCGTATCCGTGCCGTCCTGCACGACACCTCGCTGACTCATCTGTCGCATCGAGCCGAGGCGCTCTTGATTGCTGCCGATCGCGCTCAACACATCGACGAGGTCGTCGCCCCGGCACTTGCCGCTGGACGCCACGTCGTCAGCGATCGCAGCGTGTATTCAACGCTCGCCTATCAGGGATACGGCCGCTGCCTGCCGATGGACGAGATTCGCTTGATCAATCAATGGGCGCTGCACTCGTGGTGGCCGGATCTGGTCGTACTGATCGACACACCGACCGATGTGCTCGAACGGCGAATGCGTGGTCGCCAACTCGATCGCTTCGAACGCGAGGACGACGACTTCCACGCGCGTGTTCGTGAAGGATTCCGGGAGATGGCCGCAGCCGACCCGCAGCACTGGGTGGTCATCGACGGCGCGGCCGGCATGGAGGAGGTCGGCGCCAACATCCGCCGATCGGTTGCCGAGCGGCTGCAGTTGTGAGCGCATCGGTGTGGAGTGAGGTCGTCGGCCAGACCCAGGCAATCGGCAGGCTGGCGCACGCGGCCAACGATCCGGTCCACGCCTACCTCTTCGTCGGGCCGCCTGGATCCACCAAGGACGAGGCAAGTCGGTCGTTCGCGGCGCTGTTGATGTCCGGATCCGACGATCCGTCACATCGTGACGCCAGGTTGGCGCTCGCCGGAGAACACCCCGATGTGCGCGAAGTCGAGCGTTTGGGGGCGCGCATCTCGGCCGAACAGGTCGCCGACATCATTCGCAACGCATCGCTTGCTCCGGTGGAGGGCAGCCGCAAGGTGATGATCCTCCACGACTTTCACCTGCTCGATGCGTCGGCGGCGGCGCGCCTGCTGAAGACCCTCGAGGAGCCACCGGCCAGCACGATCTTCATCGTCCTCGCCGATCAGGTCACACCCGAGTTGGTGACCATTGCTTCCAGATGCGTGCGGATCGTGTTTGCCGCGCTGTCGAACGAGGCGGTCGCGGCGCGCCTGGTCGAGGGGGGTATCGATCCCGAGACTGCCGAGGTCGCGGCACAGGCTGCTGAAGGCAACCTCACCAGGGCGCGAGTGCTGGCGACCGATACGGGTTTGATGAGTCGCCGCGACGCATTCGCCGAACTAGCGATGCGCCTCGATGGCACCGGAACGACCGTCGTGAAGTTGTGCGGCGAACTGCTCGGCCTCATCGATGCTGCGGCCGCACCCCTCGCGGTGCGCCAGGCGAATCAACTCGCCGAACTCGAGTCCCGCGTTGCTGCGACGGGGGAACGAGGGAGCGGACGCAAGCAGATGGAGGATCACCACAAACGCGAACTTCGCCGGCATCGCGTCGACGAACTGCGCAGCGGGCTCGGTGTGCTGGCAGGCAGCTATCGCGACGCGCTCGTCGGTGGTCGGCTGCCACGCCCCGACGCGGCCGTCACTGCA
>JAYTZE010000342.1:0-1637 GCA_043742385.1 Ilumatobacteraceae bacterium | reverse complement strand
GACGTGCAAGACACCGTTGATGATCGAGCCCGACTGAACTGCGGATGTGCCTCGGGCGTTGGCCAACTTCGGTGAGTAGTTGACGCCGCGGCTGCGAGCATCCTTCTGATTCGATGAGTCGGTGACGACATACCAGAACGATTGGCCGCCGGCGTCGACACCTTGATGAATCGGCAGCGTCGCCGTATTGGCGACACGATCCTCGACTGCGCTGGTCAGAGTCTGCTTGCGCGATCCACTGGCGTCGGCGTGAGTGGACACGGCGGCCAGCGACGTAGTGGCAGCGAGAACTGCCACGAGTATTCGTTTCATGGGAACCTTTCGGGTAGCGGTTGAACGTGCGGCTGGCCGGCCAGGATTCACCGTACGCACCCCGATCCAATCCGTCACGCACGACCTGCGAAACCCTGTCGAACAATTCGCGAAACTGAGTCGCCACGGCACTTTCAGAAGCGATAACCTCGGCCTGCGAATGGTGATTGTGGTGGAGGACGGTGGTGAACGACGCACGAAATCGGCTCGGTCGGCCGACCGCTCTGGTGGTGCTGGCTTGGTGTGGTGCGATGCTGACTGGTTGCGCGGACTCGTCAGTTGCGCCCGCGAAGGCCGAGGCAACGCCGACCGGAAATCCGTTTCGAATCGGACGCCCTCTCGTCATTCCTCACGCCGGGGGTGACGGGTTGTTTCCCGAGAACACGCTCTATGCATACGAACACAGCATGGAGATGGGTGGCGATGTCATCGACGCAGACGTTTTCCTCACCGCTGATCGCGTCCCAATCGCCTTCCACGACAGCACCCTGGAACGAACCACGAACGGCACCGGTCCAGTCCATGACAAGCCCTACACCGAACTGGCGACACTCGATGCAGCGTGGAATTTCGAGCGCAACGGGCAGTATCCGCTCCGCGGCAAGGGCATCGCTATCCCGACCATCGAAGCCATTCTCCGAAGGTTTCCACACACGCTCGTGACGCTCGACTTGAAGGACCTTCGGACGGAAGCGGTCGAACCGCTCTGCGCAGTACTGAGATTGCTTGGTCGCACGACCGATGTGTACGTCGGCGTGGACACCAACGAGCAAGTCATGTTGTTTCGTGAGCTGTGCCCCGAGGTTCATACGTCGGGCACCGACGCAGAGCGACGGGCAATGCGGGCAGCCCGCGACGCCGGCGACACAACGTTTGCCACCAAGCAGCTTGTCGGCCAGCCCGCATTTCTTGCCGACGATGGCACGAAGCGCATTTCTTCCGACTACCTCGCGTACTCTCACAGCAAGGGTGTCGCCGTGCTCACCTGGGTGGTCGACGATCCGAAGGACATGACCGATCTGATCAAGATGGGCGTCGACGGCATCTACACGCGACGGCCCGACGTGATGGTCAAACTCCTTCACGAGATGGGTGAATTGTAGCAAGCCGCCAGTGAGCGCCGGCGGCGCGGGTCTAGCATGTCAGTCCTGAGAACCTGGTGGACGGGAGGTGGTGGCACGATGAGATCATCTCGACGGCGCCTGATCGTCGGCGCCGCCGCAATGGTCACCGTTGTTGTCGGCACGGTTGTGATTCGTTCGATCACGTCGCGGCCCGAGGCTGGAAGCGTCACCAGCACCCCGATTGGAGATCCGACGAATCCG
>JAYTZE010000341.1:0-6799 GCA_043742385.1 Ilumatobacteraceae bacterium | reverse complement strand
CGGCCGCCGTATGCGCCGATCGTCGGCTGCTGCTCGGTCTCGTGGGAGTCGTCATGTTGGCGGCGGCACAGTCCGTGTGGGTGCGTCGTGCGCCGATACCCGCGAAGCAGGTTGGCCTGCGACAGATGGGCCTGGGGCTTGCACTGGTTGCGGTGACCGCTGTGGGCGTGATGTGGTGAACCGATATCGCACCTGTGTTTCGAGAAGGAGAACCAAATGGTGAAGATCGATGTGTCGACGACGTTGGCCGAGGCGGTGGACGCGTTCCCCCAGTTGGCGCGCGAGTTCGAGCGTCGCGGTCTCGACTATTGCTGCGGCGGTCGCCGCACGCTGGGTGAAGCGTGTGCGCTGATCGGCTTGGATCCGGAGGCGACCATCGCCGAGTTCTCGGTGGCGGGAGCGACATCGGGTTCAGCGGAGTGGACGACGATGACGGCGGACGTCCTCGTCGATCACCTCGAGGCCACCCATCACCGGTATCTGTGGGAGGAGATGCCGAGGGTGACCGCGCTGGTCGACAAGATCGTGTCGGTCCATGGTGCCCGACATCCAGAGCTCGTGGACATCTGGTCGTGCTTCGCCCACGTGCGCGCGGATCTCGAACCACACATGTTGAAAGAGGAACGCATGTTGTTCCCGATGATTCGGGAGCTGGTGACTTCGAGTGGCGTGCCGTCGTTCCACTGCGGATCGTTGCAGAACCCGATCGCGGTGATGTTGAGCGAGCACGACGCTGTCGGCGACCTCCTCGCCCAACTGCACCGGTTGACCGATGGCTACACACCGCCGGCGGACGGCTGTGCCTCGTATGTGGCGTGCTTCGCGGCGATGGCCGAGCTGGAGGCCGACACTCACCTGCACATCCACAAGGAGAACAATGTGCTGTTCCCCATGGTGGTGCAGCTGGAAGCTCAACAGGCTGCGTTGGTACACGAATGATCGGAACTGCGGGAACGTTTGCTGGCGGCGTGTCGTCCAGTGGCACAGCACCGATCGAACCGATGTGGCGGCGCGTTGACGGTGCATGACGTGACTCGCAACGTCGCTGCCCAGGGCGGATCTAGGGTGTCGACGTGAGCCGTTCTCCGAATCCCCTGGATCGTCGCGGGCTGGTGTGGGGTGTCGTCGGAGTCGCGGTCGTGATCGCACTGACGTTCATCGGCAGTGATGGTCTCGTCTGGTTCGACGCGGCGCTCGTCGGCTACCTGTTTGGCGTCATCTTCGCGGTGTTCGGCGTGGTGTATCGGTACGCCGTGTGGTTGCGTCGTCCGCCGACGGCGATGCTCAACCGCCGGGGCTGGGATGCGTTCCGGCGACGCAAGGCCCGCAATGTCGCGGCGCTGCCGTCGCTCGTCGCGACTCAACTGCTGACGCAGGGGTTCATCCGTCGCCGGTCTCGTGCGCGCTGGCTCGCCCACCAACTCGTGTTCTGGGGGTGCATCCTCGCTGGGCTGGTCACCATCCCGCTGACGCTCGGCTTGTTGCACTTCGAGAGCGTCGGACAGCAGGCCGACCGTTACCAGGTGTACGTTTCGCGCGTCGGAACGCTCCGCTTCGATGCCGGGAGCATCCTCGGCTGGCTCATCTTCCACGCGCTCGATATCGCCGCCGTGCTCGTGCTCGCCGGAGTGTTCATCTTCCTGCGCCGCCGGTTGCGTGACCCGGGCGCCTTAGCGACGGAACGCTCCGGCGACTTCCTCGCCCTCGCCGGGTTGTTCGCCGTCTCCGTGAGCGGGTTGTTCTTGACGGTGTCGAGCATGTGGCTCGAGGGTCGCTTCTACTCGGCATTGAACACGATCCACGCACTGACCGTGATCCTCGGGTTGATGTACCTGCCGTTCGGAAAGCTGTTCCACATCTTCCAACGACCGGGCAACCTCGGCGTCGCCTACTACAAGCGCGCCAACGCCGAAGGCGAGCCCGCCGTGTGCCGTCGCTGTGGTGAACCGTTCGCCAGCGCGCAGCAGATCGCAGATCTCAAAGAAGTGCTCCCGCAGGTCGGGTTCGACTACTCGATCGATGGCGGAGGCAATTACCAGGACACCTGTCCCCGTTGCCGGCGCGCACATGTCACCCTCGCCCAATCGGCGCGGGTAGGAGGGTTCGGCTGATGGCGCGACCGCCGATCACCGACGAAGAGCTCATCGCCCGCTACGGGCCACACCTCAACGAAGCGCCCCCAGGCGGATGGGACGCCGGTCTCCAGATCGACAAGGTCGTGAACACACATTGCTGCTTCTGTGGGCAGCAGTGCGGCATCAAGCTCAAGGTTCATGACAACGCGGTAGTCGGGTTCGAGCCGTGGTACGACTTCCCTTTCAACGAAGGCAAGCTCTGCCCGAAGGGTGTGAAGCGCTACCTGCAAGGCGGGCATCCCGATCGGCTGCTGCACCCGATGGAACGCGACGAAACCGCCCCCGGCGGGTTCCGCAACATCACCTGGGACCAGGCACTCAACCGTGTCGTCTCCGAGATCCGACGAATCCAGGCTGAATACGGCGACGACGCGTTCGCAATGTTGTCCGGGGTGTCGCTCACGAACGAGAAGAGCTACCTCGTCGGCAAGTTCGCCCGACTCGCGTTGCACACCGCCAACCTGGACTACAACGGCCGCTACTGCATGGTGTCGGCCGGCACCGGGAACAAGAAGGCGCTCGGTGTCGATCGGGCACCCAACCCGTGGAGCGACATCCCGCTCGCCGACGTGGTGTGGGTCGCCGGCTCGAACGTCGCCGAGACGTTCCCGATCACCACGAGCTACATCTGGCGAGCCCGCGATCGTGGCGCCAAGCTGATCGTCCAGGACCCACGCGTCGTGCCCCTCGCGCGCACCGCAGATCTGTTCCTCCCGGTACGGCCGGGCACGGACTCGGCGCTGTTCGGTGCGGTACTGCACATCCTGATCGATCGCGACTGGCTCGACCACGACTTCATCGACGCTCATACCCTCCACTTCGACGACGCGGCCGCAGCGGTTGCCGACATGACACCAGCCTGGGCGGCCGGCATCACCGGCGTACCGGCGGCTCGCATCGAGCAGGCCGCAGAGCTGTGGGGCACGTCGGCGACCGGGATGATGTTGCACGCCCGCGGGATCGAGCAGCACACCAAGGGCGTCGACAACGTGCTCGCCGCTATCAATCTCGGGCTCGCCACCGGCAAGTTCGGCAAACCGGGCTGCGGTGTCTCGACGATCACCGGGCAGGGCAACGGCCAAGGCGGACGCGAGCACGGGCACAAGTGCGATCAGTTGCCCGGTAACCGCGACATCACCAACCCCGAGCATCGTGGCGCCGTCGCCAAGGTGTGGAACTGCGACGAGTCCGACATCCCGGGCAAAGGCCTCCCGGCGCAGGAGTTGATCGAGGCAATCCACGATGGCGCGATCAAGGGGTTGTTGTCGATCTGCTTCAACCCGGCGGTCTCGGCGCCCGACGCGAACTTCACCCGCGAGGCGCTCGACAAGCTCGAGTTCTACGCGGTCATCGACTTCTTCCTCTCCGAATCCGGCCACCATGCCGACATCGTGCTACCCGGGTCGCTGCACGAGGAGGACGAAGGCACGTCCACCAGCGGAGAGGGCAGGATCATCAAGATCAATGCCGCCGTCACGCCACCCGGCGAGGCCCGCCGTGACTGGGAAATCCTGCTCGACATCGCCGAACGCATGGGAAAGGGCGAGTACTTCGCGTACACGAACACCGAGGAGATCTTCGAGGAACTCTGCCGGGCCAGCACCGGCGGCACCGCCGACTACACCGGCGCCACCTGGCAACGCATCGAGGACGAGATGGGCCTGTTCTGGCCGGTCCCTGAAGCCGGCCACCCCGGCACTCCGCGACTGTACGAAGGCGGGAGGTTCTTCCACCCCGATGGCAAGGCCCGCTTCCACCCGGTGCCGTACAAGCCATCCGCGGAGGTCGTCGACGCCGACTACCCGGTGTTGCTGACCACGGGCCGGGTGGTGTCGCAGTACCTGTCGGGCACCCAGACCCGACGCATCGCGGCGCTCGTGGAACAGTACCCGGAACCATTGTGCGAGGTGCATCCCATGCTCGCCGAACCGCTCGGCATCGCCGACGGCGACCTCGTCACGGTGACGTCGCGGCGCGGCACGATCACGCTGCCGGCCCACGTTGTCAACACGATCCGCCCCGACACCGTGTTCATCCCTTACCACTGGCCCGGTCACAAGGCCGCCAACCAGCTCACCAACCGAGCGGTCGACCCGCTGTCGAAGATGCCGGAGTTCAAGGTCGCGGCCGTGCGCGTCGAGCGCGCCGGTGGACACGCGACCACCACCGATGCTCGCGACCTGAAACTGCATGGGGAACGGCCGTGAGCTCCGGACGCTTCGGCATCGACGATCACCCGGTGTTCGTCATCGACCAGAGTCGCTGCATCGGCTGCCAAGCCTGTGTGCAGGCCTGCGCCGAATGCGGCACCCACCGTGGACAGTCGCTGATCCACCTCGAACTCGTCGAGCGCTCGACCAGCACACAAACCGCGCCGATGGTGTGCATGCACTGCGAAGACCCGACCTGCGCACACGTGTGTCCGGCCGACGCGATCAAGCAGACCGAAGAAGGCATCGTCCAGTCCGCGTCGAAACCTCGCTGCATCGGTTGCTCCAACTGCGTGCTCGCCTGCCCATTCGGGGTCCCAAAGTACATGGCCGACTTCGACCAGATGATGAAGTGCGACATGTGCACCGACCGCACCTCCGAAGGCCTCGCACCGATGTGCGCATCCGTGTGCCCCAGTGAAGCACTCTGGTACGGCACCATCGAGGACTTCAATGACACCCGCCGCGGCTCGCTGTTTCGCGACTTCATGTTCGGCCGCCAGCAAGTGCGCACAAAGGTGTACACCGTCATCGACGACGCGCTCGGCGGCCCGCTCGACGTCCTCGCAGGGGTCACGACGACCTGGCTTGACGACCCCTTCGACCTCGACCAAGTGCAGGCGACATCATGAACGACAACATCGAGCCGGTCCCCGTCGCGCCACCATGGAAACGCGACTTCCCGTACGAAGCGCTGTCCGAGGAAGAAGTCACCCGCCGCGAGTTCGCCCGCTATCTCGTCCTTGGTGCTGGCACCATGGCAGCGGCCAACGTCGGGCTCGCCGTATGGACCCAACTACGCAGCATCAACGCCGGCGAACCACGCGCGATCACCGGCCTCGACGCAGTCGATGTCGGTGGCACCTTTCTGTTCCGCTACCCAGGTGATGACGATCCGGCGATCCTCGTTCGTTTTACCGATACCGAGGTCGTCGCGTTCAGCCAGAAATGCACCCACCTCGGCTGCGTCGTCTACTACGAGCACGACGAGCAGCGCTGGCACTGCCCGTGCCACGAAGGCAACTTCGAAGCGCATACCGGTGCGGTCATCTCCGGACCACCCACCCGACCACTCGGGCGGATCGACCTCGAAGTTCGCGACGATGGCGTGATCTGGGCGCTCGGGCGTCAGACGTGAAGACCTCCGCCCGCGGACAGCGCACCTCATCAGCCGTCGTGCTCTACGTGATCATCCTCGTCGCGTTCCAAGTGTTCCTGATCACCGTCGCTGTCGAGGCGTTCCAGACCGACACCGAGTCACTCGCGTGGGCAACCGCGGGTGTCTCCGTTGCCCTCTTTGCGGCCGCAGCGGCCTTCCTGCGGTACCTGCGACCGTGACCGCCGCCTCCACGTCCCAGCCCGAACCACAGGTCCGCGTCAACCCGCTCGCGACGCTCTTCCCCGGCTACTTCGCGCTCGTGATGGCAACCGGGATCGTCGCCATCGCCGCCAAACAACAGAAGCTCGTCTGGCTGGCCGAAAGTCTCTACCTCGTCACCGCAGCTGCGTACGGCGTGCTCGTCGTGCTGATCGTCATCCGCCTCATCGTGTTCACGAAACCGCTCGTCGCCGATCTGACCAGCCATGCAAAAGGATTCGCGTTCCTGACCATCGTCGCCGGCACCAACGTCCTCGGCAGTGCATCGGCGTTGATCCGGGGCTGGTGGACCCTCGCCGAGATCCTGTGGTGGTGCAGCCTGCCGCTGTACGTGCTCCTCGTGTACTCCACACTTGTCGCCGACGTACTACGCCACGAGAAGCCGGGCCTGGGTCCTGGAATCAACGGGTCGTGGTTCCTTCTCACTGTCTCCACCGAGTCGATCGCTGTGCTCGGCGCACTGCTCCTTGGGCGCGACCCAAACGACCTCCTTGCCTTCGCCTGCATCGCAGCCTTCACGCTCGGTCTCGTCCTCTACCTGATCGTCATGCCCATGGTCTTGCTTCGCTGGACTTTCCAACCGTTCGAACCCACCGAAGCCGACCCGCCCGCGTGGATTGCGGCCGGTGCTGTCGCTATCACCGTCCTCGCCGGTTCCAACCTCCTCGCAACCCGCACGGTGTCGACACGCGTCGACCGGCTCGCACCGTTCATCGAAGGTCTCGTGACACTGGCTTGGGCTACGGCCACCTTCTGGTTCCCGCTCATGGTCGCGATCGGAGTCTGGCGCCACATCGTCCGCAAGGTCCCGCTCCGCTACCACCCCTCCTACTGGGCGCTGGTCTTCCCGCTCGGCATGTACGGCGCGGCGACGTTCAAGATGCGCGCCGTCGTGGAACTGGACGCACTGGAGTGGGCCCCGAAGATCACGCTCGCCTTCGCACTAGCTGCCTGGATGGCAGCCTTCGCCGGCATGCTCGCCCAAGGAGCACGCGCAGCACTGCGCTCGCGGGCTCGGCGGACCTGATCGTGGCGAGGACGCTTCTGCTGCAAGTGCTACGCGAGCTCGCGCGCAC
>JAYTZE010000340.1:0-1638 GCA_043742385.1 Ilumatobacteraceae bacterium | reverse complement strand
TCGGGGAAGTACCGGGTGAACGGCCGCTCGTTGCGGCTGGCAAGTTCGATGTGGTCGCCGTCGCGAAAGACGATGCAGCGGAAGCCGTCCCACTTCGGCTCATAGTGCCATCCCTCGCCGGTCGGGATCTCGGCAGCGGCCTTCGACAGCATCGGCGACAGCGGTGGCGAAATGGGCAACGGCATCGCCCCAAACCTAATGGAGTGTTTCGCGCCCGGACGGGGTGCCCGGAAACACTCCGCTAGGTTGGGCGGCAATGAGCAATCCAATGGACGCCAAGCTCGAGGATCTTCGACAGCGACGCGAGCAGGCGTACAACGCCGGTTCTCCACGCTCGGTCGAACGCCAGCACGAGAAGGGCAAGATGCTGGCCCGCGAGCGGCTCGACTGCTTCCTCGACCCGGGCAGCTTCCACGAACTCGACCTGTTGGCCCGCCATCGGGCCCACGCCGCCGGGCTCGAAGAGCGGCCGTACACCGATGGCGTGGTCACCGGGTGGGGCACGGTCGACGGCCGCAAGGTGTTCGTGTTCAGTCAGGACTTCACCGTGTTCGGCGGGGCCCTTGGCGAGGTGTTCGCCGAGAAGATCCACAAGATGATGGACCTGGCATTGAAAGTCGGCGCACCGGTGATCGGCCTCAACGACGGCGCCGGGGCGCGCATCCAAGAGGGTGTCGTCTCGTTGGCCAGCTATGGCGGCATCTTCTATCGCAACGTGCTGTCGAGCGGAGTGGTGCCGCAGATCTCGGTCATCCTCGGCCCATGTGCGGGCGGCGCCGTGTACAGCCCCGCGATGACCGACTTCATCTTCATGGTGCGCGAGTCGAGCCACATGTTCATCACCGGACCCGACGTGGTCAAGACGGTCACTGGCGAGGAGGTGACGCTCGAAGAACTAGGCGGCGCGATGAGCCATGCCTCGAAGAGTGGTGTGGCGACGTTTGTCTCACCCGACGAGAAGTCGTGCCTCGAAGACGTTCGCTTCCTGCTCGGCTTCCTGCCATCGAACAACCTCGAGGAACCACCGCACGTCGACACTGGCGACGACCCCGACAGGCTGTGCCCGTCGCTCAACGATTTGCTGCCGGCCAGTGCCAACCAGCCCTACGACATGAAGGCGGTCATTCGCGAGGTCGTCGACAACGGCGAGTTCTTCGAATATTTCCCGCACTGGGCGAAGAGCATCGTCTGTGGGTTCAGCCGCGTCGACGGCCATCCGGTTGGCATCGTCGGCAATCAGCCGCTGATGTTGGCCGGCGTGCTCGACATCGAGAGCTCCGAGAAGGCTGCCCGCTTCGTGCGCACCTGCGATGCGTTCAATATCCCCTTGCTCACCTTTGTCGACGTTCCCGGCTTCCTGCCCGGAGTCGACCAGGAATACGGCGGCATCATTCGCCACGGCGCCAAGTTGCTGTACGCCTATTGCGAGGCCACGGTGCCGCGCATTCAAATCATCACTCGCAAGGCATATGGCGGTGCGTACGTCGTGATGAACTCGAAGTCGATCGGCGCCGACCTTGCGTATGCATGGCCGACCGCCGAACTTGCCGTGATGGGCCCGCAAGGCGCTGTCGAGATCGTCTACCGCCGCGAACTGCAGCAAGCCGCCGACCCTGCGTCACGCCGTGCCGAACTGGT
>JAYTZE010000339.1:0-3473 GCA_043742385.1 Ilumatobacteraceae bacterium | reverse complement strand
GAGGCCCTTCACGGCCTCGGCAGTGAAGATGGGGACGTCGGTGTATGCGAGATCGTGCACGTGATCAACCCGGTTCAGGCCGTGCGCGGTCAACGACTCGCCGATCATCTCGTGCAACGCGGAAGGAGCCACCACACCAGTGTTGTGATGCCGATGACGCACGGCGACTGCCTCCGCGGCCACTGCGGCGAACAAGTCTGACGGCTTGACGTGTCGAACAACAGGTGCGGTTCCTTCGAGCCGAACGCTGCGACTCGGCTCGCTCGAAACGTCGGTGAACGGAAGCAACCGATTTGCCGCGTCGAGGATCGGGCCGGGCACGCGATATCCAATGGTCAGCACAGCAACCTCGGCTGCGGTGGCGCGGATGTAAGACAACGCTTCGGTCCAGTCCTGCTGCCCGGCCGGTGTGGTTGATTGCGCAAGGTCGCCGAGAATCGTCATCGAGCCTTGCGGGCTGCGCCGGCCGATCACCCGCAGCGACACGGCTGAATGATCCTGAGCCTCGTCGACGACCACATGACCAAAGGTGAAGGGCGTGCCGTTGAGCATCGAGTTGGCCTCATCGACGAGGAACTGATCGGCCACCGACCACGTCCGACGCTTGCCCGATGGTCCGGGCAACAGCTTGTCGACCATCCGCACCGGCTGCTGGATCGGCCACGCCTTCGCTACCGCAGCACGCAACTCGGGTGAGCGCCCCCACACGTCGTCGCGGTCGGTGCGGCGCAGCAATTCGCGCTGCACCACTCCCTTCAAACCATCGCGTCGGCGGTTGACCGGGGACACGCCATCGAGCGCCTCATCGACCCATCCGGAGAACTCCTTGGCGGCTATGGACAGCGTGCGTGCCCCGACCGGTAGTCGCAGATCCTCTGTCGGACGTACGACGTGGCCGACACTCGCCTCGGCAAGCCGTTCGAGCATCGCCGGCGCGCCCTTCCAACGCCGTGTCGCGTCGTCGTCGATGGCGGTGATCTCGACCTTGGGGACGCAGATGTCGAGCGCGGTTCGTTGCTGCACCAGGCGTTCGCCGAGTGAGGGCAAGACGTTGGCGATGTAGTCGAGGAACACTGGGTTCGGTCCGACCACCAGCACGCCGTTGCGGGCCAGGCGACGTCGGTGCTCGAACAACAAGAACGCGGCGCGGTGCAGCCCGACGGCAGTCTTGCCAGTGCCAGGGCCACCCTGCACCACCAGGCACTGATCCAGCGGGGCACGGATCACCACGTCTTGCTCAGCTTGGATCGTGGCCACGATCTCGCGCATCGCGCCGGTGCGCGCTGCCCCGATCTCGGCGAGCACCGGGTCGGGTACCCCCGTGGCGGTGACCGAATCGGGATCGTCCAACTGCTCGTCGAGATAGGCCGAAAGATCTCCCTCCACCATCGTGAACCGCCGACGGTGGCTGAGCCCCAGCGGGTCGACACCGGTGGCGCGATAGAACGGCGCAGCGATCGGCGCCCGCCAGTCGACAACGACCGGGTCGTGAGCGTCGTCTTCGATGTGCCGCCGGCCGATGTACCAGCGATCGGCGTGCTCGTCGGTGATCCGTCCGAAGAAGTCACCAGCACCGGGGCTGTGCAGGTCTTCCAACGCCTCGGCGACCGTCACCTCGACGTACTCCGCAGTGATCTCATCGGCCGATGCCGAGGGATCGACCGCGCGGAACCGCTGGATCATGGCATCGCGGCACCGTCGGGCGAACGTGAGGTGGTCGCGTTCGACCGCAAGTTCGGGGAACAGGTCAGCATCCACGGGGTCGACAACTGTAGCTACGCTCTGACTCATGGAGAACGAAGACGTCGTCGAAGTACCCGACGAAGCAGCGGTCGAAGAAGAGCTGCTGATCGAGGAGATCTCGATCGACGGCATGTGCGGCGTGTACTGACTTTGTCACTGCTCGACACGCCGTTGCAGCTCGACCCACAGGTCGCGCTGCGAGCCGAGCCGTTCGGCGCGCTCGCCTACCACCACGGCACTCGCCGACTGGTGTTCATGAAGGATCACGACGTTGTGGCCGTCGCTCGAGCGCTCGACGCACATCCATCGCTGTCTGCAACGCTGCAGGCGTGCGGTGTAGCCGAGTCGCAATGGCCGTCATTCGCCAAAGCGTTTGCCACCCTCAACGAATCGGAGATCGTTCGTGAGCGCCCAGTCACTGGTTGAGCAGCTGAAGGGGGGCCTCGATGCGCCCATCTGTCTGACGTGGGAACTGACGTACGCGTGCAATCTGCAATGCGTGCACTGCCTGTCGTCGAGTGGCCGTCGCGATCCTCGCGAACTGACCACCAGTGAAGCCAAGCAGGTGCTCGACGAGCTGCGCGATCTGCAGGTCTTCTACGTCAACATCGGCGGCGGCGAGCCGATGGCGCGCCGCGACTTCTTCGAACTCATCGAGTATGCGATCAACCCGCCTGCTGGCAGCACTGGCATCGGCGTCAAGTTTTCCACCAATGGCACCTACATCGACGCCGAAAATGCTCGCCGCCTGGCCGCCATGGACTACCTCGACATCCAGATCAGTCTCGACGGTATCGATGCCACAACCAACGATGCGGTCCGCGGCTCCGGCTCGTTCGACCTGGCCCGCCGGGCCATGGACAACCTTGCGGTCGCCGAGTTCGGTCCGTTCAAGATCAGTGTCGTGGTGACCCGTCACAACGTCGACCAGCTCGACCGATTCAAGGCCCTTGCCGATTCATATGGGGCTCAGCTGCGCCTCACTCGCCTACGACCCAGCGGGCGCGGCGCCGACACATGGCACGAACTACATCCGACCAACGCGCAGCAGCGTCAGATCTACGACTGGTTGCTGGCCAAGGGCGACACCGTGTTGACCGGTGATTCGTTCTTCCATCTCAACGCCCTCGGTGCGCCGCTGCCCGGCCTCAACATGTGCGGGGCAGGACGAGTCGTGTGTCTCATCGATCCGATCGGCGACGTCTACGCCTGCCCGTTCGTGATCCACGATCAGTTCAAGGCCGGCTCGGTACGCGATCGCGGTGGATTCGCCCACGTGTGGAAGCACAGCGATCTGTTCCTCGAACTGCGCCAGCCGCAGTCAGCAGGAGCCTGTGCCAGTTGCGGAAGCTACGACGCTTGCCAGGGTGGGTGTATGGCCGCCAAGTTCTTCACCGGATTGCCGCTGGACGGCCCCGACCCAGAATGCGTCAACGGCGAGGCCGACGCCATGCTGGGTGCGGTGCACGTCGAACTTTCCCCGCGCCCCTCGCTCGATCACACGCGGTCCCGCGCCCCCAACCGAATCGTGTCGCTCGCGGCACGCTGAGCGTGCTCCCAGCGACAAAGTTCGAGCTGCCGTAAGGTTGACGGATCGCCGCCGCACTCGCGCTCGTCCCTGTCGCCTACCTGCTCGGCACGTTTCCCAGTGCCGTGATGGTCGCTCGCTCACGCGGAGTCGACATCTTGACGCAGGGCTCGGGCAATCCCGGCGCATCGAACGTCGCTCG
>JAYTZE010000338.1:0-3473 GCA_043742385.1 Ilumatobacteraceae bacterium | reverse complement strand
TCGACGAGTTTCCCGACGACGAGGATCTGCATCGGTGGATCAAGTTGGCCAGCGAGCAGGTCGCCTTCCAGGGCCTGCCGGCGCGTATCTGTTGGCTCGGCTATGGCGAGCGTCATCGCCTCGGCCTGCGGTTCAACGAGATGGTTCGTACTGGGGAGGTCTCGGCACCGATCGTGATCGGTCGCGACCACCTCGACTCTGGCTCCGTCGCTTCCCCGTACCGCGAGACCGAGGCGATGGCCGACGGCAGCGACGCGATCGCCGACTGGCCGCTACTCAATGCACTGGTCAACACATCGAGCGGCGCGACGTGGGTCAGCATCCACCACGGTGGCGGCGTCGGTATCGGGCGTTCGATTCATGCGGGCATGGTGGTGGTCGCCGACGGCACCGATCTGGCCGCGCAGAAACTGGCCCGAGTGCTGGTCACCGATCCCGGTATGGGCGTGATCCGCCATGCCGATGCCGGCTACCAGCGAGCAACCGACGTCGCCTCCGAACGCGGTGTCCGCATCCCCATGACCGAGTCCGACGGATGAGCGTTCGCGAGATCGTGACGGTCGGGCATCCGGTGTTGCGCGAGCGGGCGCGCGAAGTGACGACGGAACAATTGGCGACACCCGAGACGCAACAGTTCATCGACGACCTCATCGAGACGATGCGCCACGCCAACGGCGCCGGCCTCGCTGCGAACCAGGTCGGTGTTCCGATACGGATCGCCTCGATCGAGGTGGGCGACAACCCGCGCTATCCCTACAAGCCGCGCATCCCATTGACCGTGGTGGTCAACCCGATCATCGAGCCGATTGACGACGAACTGGTCGAGATCAACGAGGGCTGTCTGTCGGTGCCAAACCTGCGCGGCTCGGTGATGCGGCACGTCAACGTGCGGGTTCGATATCTCGATCGGCATGGTGTGGCGTACGACGAGATCAGGCGTGGCCTGACCGCGGGTACGTTTCAACACGAGTGCGATCATCTCGACGGTGTGCTGTTTCTCGATCGGGTCGTCGACCCACACACGTTCACAACGTGGGAACAGTTCGAGCGGTTTCACCGCGCTGCGTTCGTCGAGCGGATCACCGAGTTCGTCGCCAGGGTTGGATCGTGACGGCGGGAACGTGACGACGTACTGGTGCGAACTGGCCTGGCTCGGAGACCTCGACGGGGTCGTCGAACGCGATGTGGCCATCACCGTAGAAGGCGATCGGATTGCCGCGATCGACATTGGTATCGGGCCGTCGTCCGGCGCCCATGTGCTCGCTGGCCTGACGCTGCCCGGCATGGCCAACGCGCACAGCCACGCGTTTCACCGCGCGCTGCGTGGACGTACGCATGGCGAGACCGGCTCGTTCTGGACGTGGCGCGATCGCATGTACGAGCTTGCCGATCGCCTCGATCCCGACTCGTACCGCGCCCTTGCCACGGCAACGTTCGCCGAGATGGTGGTGGCCGGGTTCACCTGCGTCGGTGAGTTCCACTACCTGCATCACGATCGAGGCGGCTCGCCCTACTCGCACCCCAACGAGATGGGTCAGGTGCTGCTCGGCGCGGCCGCAGAGGCTGGTATCCGCATCACGCTGCTCGACACCTGTTACCTGCGCTCGGGTATGACGGGCGACGCCGAGCTCGCCCCCTCCCAGCAGCGGTTCAGCGACGGCGATGCCCAAGCGTGGGTCCAGCGGGTCGACGGGCTGGTCGACTCTCCGACCGCCATGATTGGCGCGGCCATTCACTCGGTGCGAAGTGTCGACCCAGCGTCGATGATGGTCGTCACCGAGTGGGCAGCGTCGCGCCACAGGCCGGTGCACGCTCATGTCAGCGAACAGCCGGCAGAGAACGAGCAATGCATGGCGATCCATGGATGCACACCGACCGCGTTACTTGCCCGTCATGCAGTGCTCGGCGACCGATTCACCGCGGTTCACGCGACACATCTCGACAACGACGACATCGCCCTGCTGCAGTCGAGTCACTCGACGTGTTGCATCTGCCCCACGACCGAGCGGGATCTGGCCGACGGCATCGGGCCGACGGAAGCGTTTCGCTCCGCCGGAATCGCGATGGCCATCGGAAGCGACTCGCATGCGGTGATCGACCCGTTCGAAGAAGCGCGTGCGATCGAACTCGACGAGCGCCTGGGCTCGCGGCGGCGAGGGACGCATCGCCCTGGCGAGTTGTTGGCCGCAGCTACCGAATCGGGATATCGCAGCCTCGGGTGGCACGAAGGTGGTCGCATCGCGGTGGGTTCGCTTGCCGATCTGACATCGATCAGCCTCACGTCACCACGCCTCGCCGGCAGCGACCGCAACCACGTGGTAGCGGCCGTAGTGTTCGCGGCGTGCGGCGGCGACGTGCACCATGTCGTGGTCGGCGGCCGCATCGTGGTGGCTGACGGAATGCATCAGACCGTCGATGTCGGTGCCGCCCTCGGCAGCTCGATCAGGCAAGTGTGGTCATGAACTCGATCGTCGTCGACAACATCGGTCGGCTGATCACCAACGACCCACATCTCGACGACGGCGCTACCGGTGAGCTGCGCGATGCCTGGGTCGTGATGGTCGATGGGGTTTTCGAAGCGGTCGGCACCGGGCCCGCCCCCACCGCTGACCAACGGATTGATGCTGCGGGTCGATGCGTGCTGCCCGGCTTCGTCGACAGCCACAGTCATCTGGTCTTCGCCGGCGATCGTTCCGACGAGTTCGCAGCGCGCATGGCCGGTCGTGTGTACGAGGCCGGCGGGATCCGCAAGACGGTCGCGGCAACCCGCGCTGCGACCGACGATCAGTTGCTCGCACGAGCAACATCGCTGTTGGCCGAGGCGCGGCGGTCGGGCACGACGACCATCGAGGTCAAGTCGGGCTACGGGCTCAACGCCGTCGACGAGGCACGCACCCTGCGCATCGCCCGCGAGCTGACCAGCGAGACCACGTTTCTCGGTGCCCATGTGGTGCCGCCCGAGTTCGAGGGTCGCAGTGACGATTACGTTGCGCTGGTTTACGGCGAGATGCTGGCCGCCTGCGCTCCGCATTCGCGCTGGATCGACGCATTCTGCGAGCACGGCGCGTTCGATGCCGACCAGTGCCGCGCCGTGCTGTGTGCCGGGCGCGATGCCGGCCTTGGCCTGCGGCTGCACGCCAACCAGCTCGGTCACGGACCGGGCGTGCAGCTGGCAGTCGAGCTCGACTGTGCCTCGGCCGACCATTGCACCTACCTCTCCGACGACGACATTGCTGCACTGGCGGGAAGCAACACCGTCGCCACCTTCCTGCCGGCCACCGACTTCTCCACCCGGCAGCCATACCCCGACGCGCGCCGACTGCTCGACGCCGGTGGCACCGCCGCGTTGGCAGCGAACTGCAACCCCGGGTCGAGCTACACGACGTCGATGCCGTTCTGCATCGCCCTCGCTGTCCGCGACATGAGAATGACCATCGACGAAGCGATCTGGGCGGCAACTGCAGGAGGCGCGG
>JAYTZE010000337.1:0-6810 GCA_043742385.1 Ilumatobacteraceae bacterium | reverse complement strand
AACGAGCAGCGGCGTCTTGATCGTGAGGCCGGCGGCCGAGGCCTGGCGAGCGATGGATGCGGCGCGGGTGATGTCCTCGTACGAGCTGTTGGTGCAGCTGCCGATGAGCGCGGCGCTGATCTCGAGCGGCCAGCCGTTGGCGACTGCCTCGCTGCCGACGGCGGCGCCGACGCGGTTGGCGCGGTCGGGGGAGTGCGGTCCGTTGATCAGCGGCTTCAACTCATCGAGGTCGATCTCGATCAGCTGGTCGTAGAGGGCGCCGTCGTCGGGCCGGAGATCGACCATGACCTTGTCGGCGGCGTCGGCAATCGCCTCGCGTCCGGTCGACTTCAGGTACATCGCCATGTTGTTGTCGTAGCCGAAAACGCTGCACGTTGCGCCGATCTCGGCTCCCATGTTGCAGATCGTGGCCTTGCCGGTTGCCGAGATGCTGTCTGCGCCGGGGCCGAAGTACTCGACGATCGCTCCGGTGCCACCCTCGACCGTCAGCACCCGAGCTACCTCGAGGATCACGTCCTTGGGAGACGACCAGCCACTGAGCTCGCCGATGAGCTTGACTCCGATCACCTTCGGCCAGCGCACGTTGAACGGGAAGCCGGTCATGACGTCGACCGCGTCGGCGCCACCGACGCCGATCGCAACCATGCCAAGGCCGCCGGCGTTCGGCGTGTGGCTGTCGGTACCGATCATCATCCCGCCGGGAAAGGCGTAGTTCTCGAGCACGACCTGGTGGATGATGCCGCTGCCGGGACCCCAGAAGCCGATGCCGTACTTGGCGCTGACCGATCTCAGGAAGTCGTAGACCTCCTTGTTGGTGTCGATGGCGACACCCAGGTCGATGCGGGCCCCCACCTTGGCGGAGATCAGATGATCGCAGTGCACCGTGCTGGGCACCGCGGTGGTGGCAAGGCCGGCGGTCATGAACTGCAGAAGTGCCATCTGTGCGGTGGCGTCCTGCATCGCCACCCGATCGGGGTGAAAGTCGTTGTAGGTTCCGCCGCGATCGATGTCGGACGTCGGGTCACCCAGGTGGTTCAGGAGAATCTTTTCGGTCAGGGTCAGTGGCCGCCCGAAACGGGCCCGACCAGCCGCGCTGCGAGCAGTGAGGGTGTCGTACACACCTTGAACCAACTCGACTGGCGTTCCCGCGGTGACCGACATGGCTGCTACTCCTTGCACCTAGTCGCAAGGCTGCTCTGTTGCACTTAGTCGCAACGGTGCTCCTTGCATTTTTCTTCAATGTAGACAAGCATAATACAAGTGAATCCTCTCGCGGAAGCCCACAATTGACGTGCGAACGATTCGGTATCAAGAGATCGCCCAGGTCCTGCGACAGCGCATCGCCTCGGTCGGCGCAGGCCATGTCCTGCCCAGCGAGAGCGACCTGTCGGCCGAATTCGGTGTCAGCCGGGTGACGGTGCGCCGGGCGTTGGAAACACTGCGTGACGAGCGACTGGTCGAGTCGCGGCAAGGGTTCGGGTGGTTCTCGGCGACTGCTCCGCTGCAACAGCGGCTGACCCAGTTGGAAACCATCGAACGGCAACTGGAAGAGCGCGGTATCCACCCGCAGCGCCAGATTGTCGAGTTTGCATTCGTCGCCGCTCCCGCCCATGTGGCCGAAACATTGCACTGCGACCAGGTATTGCGAGTCAAGCGGGTCAACCGAGCCGACGGCGAGCCCTTCGCTGTCGTCACGGTGTGGTGTCCCGCCGAACTCGGACAGAACATGAGTCGTCGCGATGTCGAGCGCCAACCGTTCTATGAGTTGTTGGGGATCGCGTTGCGCGGCGCCACGCAGACCATCGGCGCCGCCTCGGCGAGTGCGCAAGACGCTGCGCTGCTCGAGGTGCCAGTTGGCAGCCCCGTGTTGCGTTGCGAGCGCCTGACCACCAGCACGGCGGGCGAGCCGATATTGCTCAGTGAGCACATCTTTCCCGGCCATCGCACCGAGTTCGTGGTCGACCTTCCGTTGGCGGAGCCGTCGACGACGCCGACCGGCTTGCGCCTGGTCGACTAGCAGCTCGGTCCGATCTGCAACACTCGGGACATGTCCGACCGTGTCACTCTGACGATTTCCGACGGCATCGCCGACGTTCGCATGAACCGTCCCGAGAAGCGCAATGCACTCGATGGTGCGATGTTCCAGGGGCTCGCCGACGTCGGTGAACGACTGAAGGTCGAGCCCGGAGTACGGGTCGTCGTGCTCAGCGGCGAGGGGTCGTCGTTCTGTGCGGGGCTCGACTTCTCGACGTTCCAGATGATGGCCGGCGGCGAGCGCCCGGCGGCCGACGAGGGTAATCCCGGAGCGATGCAAGACGGTCGGATCACCCACCTTGGCCAGCAGGTCTGCTGGGTTTGGCAAGAGATCCCCGTGCCGGTCATCGCTGCAGTGCATGGGCACGCCTTGGGTGGCGGAATTCAGATTGCCTTGGGGGCTGACATTCGCATTGTGCACCCCGACACGCAGATGAGCGTTCGTGAGGTGCACTGGGGTTTGGTACCCGACATGACCGGCACGTTGATGCTCAGTTCGTTGGTCCGTGCCGATGTTGCCAAAGAGCTCGTGTTCACGGCGCGGGTATTTGACGGACGGGAGGCGTACGTTCTGGGCTTGGCGACGAGGTTGTCGGAGGCACCGCACGACGACGCGATGTCGATGGCCCGCGAGATCGCCGGTCGTAGTCCCGACGCCGTGCGCGGTGCCAAGACACTGCTGAACGAGCGATTCAACCAGGGTGCGTCCCAACAGTTTGCCGACGAGCGGCGCGTGATCGGGTCGCTTGTCGGTGGGCCGAATCAGATCGAAGCCGTCATGGCCAACTTCGAGAAGCGTCCGGCAGCGTTCACCGATCCAAGCTGAGCTGTCCGATGACCCTTGATCCCGACAAGCTCAAGCTGTACTCGTTCCAACTGTTCACCAAGCTCGATGGCGCGGTGACTGCCGGCATGGTGCACCTCGGCGACCAACTCGGCCTGTACGAGGCAATGAGGAGCGCAGCCGCGCCGCTGACCACAACCGAGCTGGCAGAACGTGCTGGCCTTCACGAGCGCTGGGTTCGCGAGTGGGCATACAACCAGGCGGCTGCGAAGCTGATCGACGTCGACGACAAGCAGCGGTTCTCGCTGTCGCCGGAGGCTGAAGCGGTGCTGGCATCGCCCGACCATCCGGCGTTCGGAATGGGCATGTTCCATCGACTGCCACAAACCATGGAGTCGCTCGTTCGGGTACGCGAGAGTTTCGTCACCGGGCTCGGCCATGATTACGACAGCCACGGACCGGAAGGCGCCGTCGGTATCGAGCGCAGCTTCGAGCCGTGGAGCAACGCTCACCTGCTGCCTACAGTGCTGCCGGCGCTCGATGGGGTGGTCGACCGGCTGACCTCGGGAGCACACGTCGCCGACGTTGGGTGCGGCGCAGGTAGCGCCGTGTTGTTGATGGCTGCTGCGTTCCCGCAATCGACTTTTGTTGGGTACGACATCTCTCGCCACGCCTTGGACCGCGCCGGCGAGAAGCAGACCGCAGCTGGGCTGAGCAACGCCCGTTTCTGCGATCCACGCGACTCGCCGATGCCCACAGATCACTCCATCGATTTCGTCACGACGTTCGATTGCATGCACGACATGACCCATCCGCAGCAGGTGATGGAGTTGATCCGCACATCCTTGACCGACGATGGCACATGGCTGCTCGTCGACATCAAGGCGCTCGACACGTTCGAGCAAAATGTGCGCAAGAATCCGATGGCCTCGCTGATGTACGGCATCAGTGTGTTGAGCTGTATGTCGTCGGCGCTCAGCGAACCGGATGGTGCTGGTCTCGGCACGCTTGGCCTGTCGGCCAACACGGCCAGAGAAATGGCTGAACGTGCCGGGTTTACACGATTCCGCAAGCTCGACATCGACCACAGCGTCAATGCCTTCTACGAAGTTCGACCCTAGATCAGCGCCGCATCAGGAGTGGCCACGACGCGACCTCCTCGAGTCGCGGGAGGAATCGCGGCCCGACCCAGATCGCGCAAGCAGCTCAGGTACCTTCGACAACCTCGAGTCGTCGCTCGCTGAATAGCCACGATCCTCCGTGATGCACGTACTGGTCGTGGTAGGTGCCAAGCATTGTGGCTGGCTTGGCACTCTTGCGTTTCTTGTAACGTTCGTGAACCGTGACTCGGCCCATGCCTGTGCCGCGGGTGTCGTCGATTTCGAACACCATCAGGGGCGCCGACTGCACGACCCATTCGGTCTCGCTGATCATGTTCTCGAACGTTGCGACGATCGAAGCGCGACCAGCGATCTCGTCGCCCAACGGGTTCCAGATTGCGTCGTCGGCCCAGCACTTGGCCCACGCCGTTGCGTCGAGGCGATTGACCGTGTCGGAATAGGTGCTGACGAGTTGGCGTAGGGCGGCGTCGATGGCAGGCGATGGAGCATGAGTGGTCTGAGAACGAACCGCGCCGGAGAAATCTGCCACGGCGACACCGATCTCGGCGCCGGCCGCAAACCGAACGTGGTCGATCAGTTGATCACGATTCATCATTCCGTCGTGGGCGGCAAATTGAACGGCCAGCCCGTCGACCAGTGCAGTGAGCCTCACGGCGGCGGAAGTGGGATCCGGACACGTGAACTCGCCTGACTCGACGCCGATGCGGATGATACGGGCCAACAACTCGATCGACTGCTCGTCGAGCTGTTGACTGATCTTCTTCATCATCGGGTTGCGTAGGGCCTCGCCCCACCCGTCGATCCACAGCATCCATTCGACGTCGTCACTGCCTTCGGGGACATAGTTCTGGATCACTCGCTCGAGCTTGCCGAGAGCGGTTGGGGCATTCTCGATCTCGCCTTCCATGTCGGCGACATCCTTGTTGGCGTAGTGCGCGAATGCTTCGGCGAGCAGTTGCTCTTTCGAATCGAAGTGATAGTGGATGAGGCTGCTCGACACTTCGAGTCGCCTGGCGACATCGGCGATACGAGTACCGGCGAAGCCTCGCTCGATCACGACCTCGCACGTGGTCTCCAGGATCTCGGTACGTCGTTCGGCCACGGTCGGTTTCTTCACTGTCGCGAACGCTATCGCTGTGATCAACCTTCGGGCAGGACCATTGGTGCTGCAGCTTCTGGCGAGACGAAGCTTGGCGCGGTGTACGGGTCGAAGATGCCGTCCAGTCCCGTTGGGTGCTGCCCGATCGCCAATTGTTCGAGGATTCCGATGCCGTGTTGTGTGGAGCCGTCAGGTGCAAGGTAGGTGGCGTCGCAGATGGCTTGCACGTGGATGTGCTGGCGCGTGCATGGTGTGGCAACGGGCAACTGGATTCGCTCGCCGGCCACGACCGATTCGCCCTTCCACATCCCGTGGCCGAACTCGGGATGGCCGTAGCCGAGGCCCCTCATCTGGAACTCGTAGCGAGGAAGGAGCGTGACGGTGTGAACCCGATCGTTCCAGTCGATGAGGTCGTACTCGAATTGCTGCGCCCAGCGCGTGCCGGGCCGCCACCTGATGCGGTAGTCGACCGACCGCATGGTCTCGGCTGGTGTGCCATTGGTTGCGGCGATCACGCCGACCTGATGCCAGTGACGACCGTACCCGTCGTCGTTGACGTCGAAATGCGTCGACAATGTTGGGAAGTTGACCGGAGCCCATAGCCAGAAGAACTGCGGTGCGCCGACGGGTGCCCCGCTGGGAGCCGACTCACCTGTCGGGCGGATCCCCCATGAACGATCGCGCGAGCCCCACACAGTCGCCGGCGACAGCTCCCGTCGGGCTCCGTCGATCTCGATCCATCCGCTCCAGCTACCGAACTGAGTGAATCGCGTGTAGTCGAAGATCGTTCGCACGCCGACGCGCCACCAGTAGTGCGGCTCCTCGATCGCAGCCGAGCGCGCTGCGAATACCAACTCGGCGCGCACGCCTTGGTCAACAGCATTGACGGCGATGTGCATTTCACGCATCGGCTCGACAACGTCGATGCTGATGGGTCCGAGATGCGTCGCGTCACGTCGGTCGGCCGGAGCACGCTGCGACGTGAACACGCTGATCTGTTGGTCCTCATGGACAATGCTGAAGGCTGCGTCGGCCACGTGACGATTGGGGTACAGACCCATGGCTACTCCGAAGTACAGCGAGCCGTCGCGTTCGTAGCCGTTGAAGAAGTAGCGGTCGTAGAAGTTGATGTCGGAACCCGACGTCTCGGCCACCGGAACAGATGCCTGGTGAATGGGGTAGTCGTCGTAGCCGCTCAACACACTGGGCGACCGTAGTCTGGCGGGGTGCTTCGGCTTCGACAGTTGATCAGGCGGGTTCGGTCAGAGGGCTTCACACCCGGCGAGTTTCACAAGATCTGCGTGTTCGCGCTGGTGCTGGTCGCCATGATCGTCGTCACCGGGGCGGCCGTTCGGCTGACCGGCTCCGGTCTGGGTTGCAGCGACTGGCCGAACTGCAACGACAAGAACCTGGTCGACGTGTCGTCGCAGCATTCGGCGATCGAGCAGATCAACCGCTTGTTTACCTTTGTCGTCGGACTCGCCGTGGTGCTCGCTGCGCTCGGCGCTTGGGTCAGGCGCCCGCGTCGACGGGATCTGCTGATGCTCTCGGCGGCGCTCGTGGCGGGCATACCCGCACAGGGGATTGTTGGCGCAGTGGTCGTCTGGACCGACCTCAATCCTGCGGCAGTGCAACTGCACTTCGTGCTGTCGATGGTGCTTGTTGCCTTGGCGGTCGTGCTTCTGATCCGCTCCCGCGAGCCCGATGACAGCACTCGCGTCAGCGCCGTTGTGCCGAGAACCAAGCGACGAGTGCGGTCGATGGTCGCGTGG
>JAYTZE010000336.1:0-6812 GCA_043742385.1 Ilumatobacteraceae bacterium | reverse complement strand
TGACGAGCGTGGTCCCACCGTCGACCACGGCGACGTGACCAGTGATGTACGAACTGCGAAGTAGGCCAATCACGGCTTCGGCACAGTCGTCCGGTGTTGCCGAGCGATGCAACGGGGCAGCAGCCGCGATCGACGCATGTTGATCCTCCCACTGCGATGTCCATGGAGTTGCGACAAGCCCGGGCGCCACCGCGTTGACGCGCACGGGGCCGCAGGCCTTGGCCAGGAGTGCCGTCATGTGATTCAGCGCGGCCTTCGACATCGCGTAGGCGATCGAGGAGCCAATCGGACGAAGCCCGGCAATCGATGTAATCGTGACGACGTTCGGGTCGGGCGACTGGCGTAAGTGCGGCATCGCCGCTTTCGTGAGCCACCATGTGCCGAACACGTTGACCTCGAATGTCTTTCTGAAAATGTCGTCGGTCAGCAGATCGAGCTCGGCATGCGGCACTCGAGTGGTCCACCCGGCATTGTTGACCAGGATGTCGAGCCTTCCAAAACGATCGATGGTGCGAGTGATCAAGTCGTGTCCTAGCGCTTGGTCGCTGATGTCGGCCTGCACGTACAGCGATTCTGTTGGCAGCGATTCCGCAACCGCAGTGCCTGCATCCACCGACGACGACGAGTTGACAACGACGTTGGCGCCGAGACTTGCCAGCCGGCGGGCGACGCACTCGCCGATCCCGCTCGACGAGCCGGTCACGATCGCCACCCTGCCGTCGAGTCGGTCCATCGTGCTGCTCCTTCGTCTGCGGTCGGCCGAGCCTACGCTGCCCGCTTGGTCGACGAATAGGTTGCCAGCAGCCAAGTCGTGGGTGAGCTGTCGATCTGATCGGGCAGACTGACCGCGTGGATGTCTACCTCGCAACCGATCGACTCGTACTTCGACGCTTCACCCTGGACGACGAACAGTTGCTCATTCGGCTCGACAACGATGCCGACGTCATGCTGTACATCAACGCAGGAATGCCTGTGCCGCGTGAGGAGATCGTCGAGGAGACGCTTCCCGCGTTCCTCGGCTACTACGACCACTTCGGCGGCTATGGGTTCTGGGCGGCGATCGAGAAAGTCTCGGGGCGGTTTATCGGTTGGTTCCACTTCAGGCCAGGTGAAGGGGCCGGTCCGTTAGAGCCCGAACTCGGTTATCGACTGCACCGGTTCGCCTGGAACCAGGGTTACGCCACGGAGGCGTCGCGGGCGCTGATCGACAAGGGATTCGCCGAGTTCGGTGTCGAGCGCGTCTACGCCGAGACGATGGCAGTGCACACCGGTTCGTGGAGAGTGATGGAAAAGGTCGGCATGCGCCACGTGCGTTCATTCCACGCTGATTGGCCGGTGCGCATCCCCGGCGACGAGCACGGCGATGTGGAGTACGCCATCACACGGGCGGAGTGGGAGTCCGATCGAGCGCAGGCTCCGTGATTCTCGTCTATCGGAGTGTCTCGGGATACGCCGGGCGGACACCAAACACTCCGTAGGGTTTGGTCACCGGCTCTGGTCGGTGGTGTACCGCACGGGGGTCGACCAGGCGGGGTCGACGTGACGTTGCCAATACCGGTCGCGTAGGTCCGTGGTGCGCGGACCGACGAGACCATCGCCGATCGGCTCACCGTTCAGCCGAGTGACGGGCATCACCCCGCCAGCCGTGGTGCAGGTCAATACTTCGTCGGCACGAAGGAGGTCGTCGGGCGTGAGGTGTCCGGTCTCCGCGGGCGTATCTGCCTCGGCACACAGTTCCAGCAGGGTGCGCCGCGTCACGCCCAGCAGGGTGCCCGATTCGGGCGTGAGCCAGCGGCCGTCGACGAAGGCGAAGATGTTGTAGCCGGGTCCCTCGGTGATGGCTCCACTCATGTCGCGCAGCACGACCATCTGGGCATCGTGCTCGTACGCCTCGAACTGCGCCATGTCGAGGTCGAGCCAGTGATAGTTCTTGACCGAAGGATCCACGCTCTCGGGCGGAATTCGGGGAATGTCGCTGATCCACATGCTTGCGCCGACGGCCTGCTGCTGTTCGGAGCTCACCCAAATGTATGGCACAGCGAAGGCATAGAAGTTGTTGCGGCAGGTGCGCAGATCGCGGGTGCCCGCAGCCGGACGGCCACGGGTGCACGTCATCGAGACATATGCACGATCGAGACCGGCACGGCTGACGCACTCGTGGAGCACCGTTTCCAGATCGGCTCGACTCATGCCGATGTCCAACCGGAGTTGAGAAACGCTGTGCAGGAAGCGGTCGAGATGAGCATCGAGCCGGAAAAACCGGCCGTCCCACACGCTGACGACGTCGTAGGTGCAGTCCGACCGGGTCACTCCCATGTCGAGCACCGAGATCTTGGCCTCGGCAATAGGGCAGTACGCGTCGTCAACGAACGCCGCGCCCGCCACCCAGCGATCGACGCCGTTGGTTTCTGACACGGTACCGCCTCCCCTTCTCGCTGGCCTCAGCAAACATCGACCGGTTTGATCGGCCAACTACGCGGGTACGTTAGCTCTCGTGAGTGAACACCTCTCAGACGTACAGACCCTTCGCGACAACGCTCGGGCCCACATCGAAAATGGACCGCTGACCCAGGACTACGGCGCCGACCGCGAGCGCGTGATCAAGGTTCTCAACGAGGCCCTTGCCACCGAATTGGTCTGCGTGTTGCGCTACAAGCGCCACTACTACATGGCCGACGGCATCAACTCAGCGTCAGTCGCTGCCGAGTTCCTGCAGCACGCCGTGGAAGAGCAGGGCCACGCTGATCAGATTGCCGCCCGCATCGTCCAACTGCAGGGCGAGCCCGACTTCAATCCCGCAACGCTCGTTGAGCGTAGTCATGCCGAATACGTGCCTGGCGACAACCTGATCGACATGATCACCGAGGATCTCGTCGCCGAACGGGTGGCTATTGCCTCGTATAGCGAGATCGTCCGGTGGCTTGGCAACACCGACATCACGACCCGACGGTTGATGGAGAGCATCCTTGCGGTCGAGGAAGAGCACGCCGATGATCTGCTGACGTTCCTGAAGCAATTCGGCGTCGACCTGTAGGTGCGAGGCCGGTCAGACCCCGGCGACGGTATAGCTCGTCATCGACAGTGAGCCCATCGCGTATCCGTCAATCAAGACCTTCGCCTGGCGGTCGGATGCGTCGGCGAGTCCGGCGATGTAGAGCAGCGGGATGAAGTGATCGGGGGTCGGCGCAGCCAGCCGGTACTGGTCGTGGTTTTGCAGGTCCGCGGCCTGCCCTGGGCTGCTCGTCATCAATGTCATTGCCGCCTCGTTGAACTCGAGCGCCCAATCGAATGCCGCGTCGGGCCGGTTCCATTCGATGAGTCCGAGGTTGTGCACGACGTTGCCGCTACCGATGATGAACACGCCGCGTTGACGTAGACCGGCCAGTTGGGCGCCGAGGGCGACGTGGTATTCGAATGGCTTGGTCGCATCGATCGAGAGCTGAACCACGGGAATGTCGGCATCGGGAAACATGTGGACCAGCACCGACCAGGTGCCGTGATCGAGGCCCCAACTGTCGAGGTCGCTGCCGACCCACGTTGGCTTGACGAGTTCGGCGATGTCGGCTGCAAGCCCTGGGTCGCCGGGTGCCGGGTAGCGCACCGCGAAGAGCTCGTCGGGGAATCCGAAGAAGTCGTGGATCGTGTGCGGCTGCGCCATTGCGGTCACGGCTGTGGCGTTGATGTACCAGTGCGCCGAGATGGCCAGGATGGCGCGGGGTCGCGGCATGCCGGCGGCGAACGACGCCCACGCGTCGGTGTAGCGGTTGTGTTCGAGCGCGTTCATCGGGCTGCCATGTCCCACGAACGCTGCCGGCATCGTCGATGTCATGAATTGCACAGTACCGACCCGAGATCCAGACCCATTACCGTGTGGCCGTGACGACGGAGGATGAAGGTGATCGGTTTTACCGGGTCACTCGAACCGTCCTCGGCGCGGTATACCGACTGTTGGTCCCGGTCAAGGTCATCGGCGCAGAACACCTGCCTCGGCACGGTCCCGTCATACTGGCCGCGAACCACCTCTCGTTCTTCGACACAGTCGTGCTGATGTTCTCGGTGCCCCGCCGCACGTACTTCGTCGGCAAGGCCGAGTACATGGACTCGTGGGTGACTCGACGGCTGTTTCCGGCGCTTGGGCTGATACCTATCGACCGCACCGCTGCTCGACAGGCAATGGCAGCACTGGGAGTTGCCGCAAACGTATTGGACCAAGGGCACGTCCTGGGTATCTATCCCGAGGGCACCAGGTCGCGCGACGGACTGCTGCACCGCGGGCACTCGGGCGTGGCTCAGCTGGCATTGATGACTGGTGCCCGAGTGGTTCCGGTTGGCCTGGTGGGTACGGATCGCATCCAGCCGATCGGCGCACGCGTGCCGCGGCCGTTCCGGCGGGCGGAGATCCGATTCGGGCCCGCTATCGATCCTGCCTCATACGGTGGGTCGTCGCGTCGAAAGCGCCATCTGCTGACCGGGGACCTGATGGATGCCATCCGCCAGTTGTGCGGTCGAGCTACCTCGGATGACTTCGCCAGTGACGAACCGCCCCTGATTCGCGGTGGCAACGAATCGGTGTATCAAGTGCACTCCGTGACCGGCCGTGGTGTGACGTGGCACCAGGCGGCGAAGTTCGCCGTCGCCGAAGTGTGCGGCCGACACGACGATGCTCGGGTCGGCGAGGTGCGCCGATTGCAATGCCATGTGGAACAAGACGGCGCAGTGCGTCTCAGCGCTGAACTGGCGATCTCCGTGAAGTACCAACCTGTGCAAGGAGCAGCAACATGAATGACAGCGTGTATCAGGTCGTCGAGTTGATCGGGTCGAGCAGCGACTCGTGGGAGCTCGCTGCCCAGAATGCCGTGCGCGAAGCCTCGAAGTCGTACAAGGATCTGCGTGTCGCAGAAGTTGTCGAGATGGACGTGCTGATCGAGGCCGGCGCCATCATCGCCTATCGAACCAAGTTACGCCTCAGCTTCAAGTCGGGCACCGTCGCCTGATTCCGCACGTCGGGGCCTACCGTGGCCATGTGGATTCGAATTGCGAGTCGACCGGCGCGAGCATCGTCGACGACCTGAATCGTGCGGGCGTGGAGCGTGGCGCTTTCCTAGCTCTGACCATGTCACGCGGTGTGGGTTTGGCGTTGGCGGTTCCCGATGGATGGTCGAGGTCGATCACCGACGAGAATCCAGTCGAGGTCGTGCGACTTGTCGAGGCATCGCTACGCCCGCGGTGGCTGATGTGGGGACGTGACACGACGCGAGTGCTGGTTGAAGCCGGAGTGCGTATCGCCAAATGCTGGGACATCGCCGCGGTGCATCGGCTGCTGGTCGGCGGCTGGCGCACAGACCCGGCACGGGCATGGGCCGAACTCCACGACCTGGCGATCGACGATTTACCCGTGGTTGCCCCGGTCGACCTGTTCACGCAACCCGACGACCTCGACAAATGCGACGAACCAGTTCGTGCCGATGGCTACCTGAAACCTGAGTGGTTGGCGGATGACTTTGTCTGGACAACGGCTCGCCTCGGGCGGTGGGCACAGCTGGCGGCGGAGGTGGCGGTGCTGCAGGACGAGCGGCTTGGTGAACTCGCCGATCGACCGAGGGCACGCTCCGTGGCGCGTTCGGAATCGGCAGCCGAGGTGTTGTGCGCCGAGCTCTCATTCGACGGTCTGCCGATGGATCGGGCTGTCGCCGAATCGATCATCGAGTCGTTCATCGGGCCGCGGCCGACGACCGAGGTCGAAGCTGCCGAACAGCGGCGAGCACGCGATGCCGCGGTCCTGCGTCATTCGTCGAATGCCGCCTGTGATCTTCGCAACCCAGCACAGGTGAAGTCACTTCTGCGCGGCATCGGTGTCGAACTGCCAGACACGCGTGCCTGGCGCTTGGAAGCAATTCGCGATTCGCACCCGTTGATCGAGGCCCTGCTGGAGTGGCGCAAGGCCGAACGGATGGTAACAACGTTTGGCTACGGCTGGCTCGACGAAAATCTCGGTGCCGACTCCCGCCTGCGCGGCGAGTGGTCGGGATGCGATGGCGCTGCCGGACGAATGACAGCGTCGGCGGGCCTGCACAATATGCCCGCTCACCTTCGATCGGCGGTCATTGCCGAGCCCGATCATGTCTTTGTCCGCGCAGATCTGGGCCAGATCGAACCGCGCATCCTCGCTGCAGTCTCCGGCGATCGGGCGCTCGCCAAGGCCACCGTCGCCGACGATATGTACCAGCCCGTTGCTGAGCAACTCGCCGTCGATCGTGCGACTGCGAAGGTGGCGGTGCTCGGTGCCATGTATGGACAGACGACGGGCCACGGTGCGGCAGCGCTACGAGGTTTGGAACTGGCGTATCCGGTAGCGATGCGCTTCCTCACCGAAGCCGATCTGGCCGGCCAGGTCAGCCGCGATATTCGCACGTACGGTGGCCGATTGATTCGCATGGGATCCGATCGTTCGGCCGAGCTCAGTGATCGCGACAGCCGCAGCCGGGCCGCAGCGCGTGGTCGCTATGGGCGCAACGCGATGGTGCAAGGCGCGGCGGCCGAGTTCTTCAAGGTGTGGGCCGTGACGGTTCGGTCGCGAGCCGCCTCGCTCGATGCGCGAATCGTGCTCTGCTTGCACGACGAGCTTTTGGTGCATGTGCCCAGAGAACACGGCGCTGCGGTTGCTCGAGTCCTCGTCGATTGTCTGCACGACGCGGCACGCCACTGGGCTCCGGACGACACGGTCAAATTCGTCGCCGACGTCAGCGTGATCGATCGTTGGTCCGAGAGCAAGATGTCGCAACCACCTTCCTTCCCGAGTGTTGAGGACAACA
>JAYTZE010000335.1:0-6818 GCA_043742385.1 Ilumatobacteraceae bacterium | reverse complement strand
CGCACAGGAAGTACAAGGGGAAGTTCTGCAGACCACTCGGGCTGCCGAGGGGCGGTTTCTGAATGAACACATACAAGAAGATGACCGAGAAGATCAGCATCTGTGTCAGCGGGTTCAATAGGCTCCACACCCACCCGAGCACCGACTTCTTGTAACGAGTGCGGAGCTCTTTCAGCGACAGCAGATACAGCAGATTGCGGTGCGCCAACGCTGATCGAAGAGCCATGCGGGCCAGAGTGTACCGATGGCCCCGCGTACGCCATGGGCATGTCGCCGGGAGTCGCTAGCCTCGCCGGGATGCCTACCGCCCTCATCACCGGGATCACCGGCCAAGACGGACGATTCCTCGCCGAGTTTCTGCATTCGAAGGGATACACGATCTACGGTCTGGTCAGGGGGCAGAACAACCCGAAGATCGAACTGACGCAGCGGGAGCATCCCTACGTCGAACTGATCGAGGGCGACCTGTGCGACCTGGCCAGCCTGATCGCTGTGCTCGTGCAGACAACCCCCGACGAGGTGTACAACCTGGCCGCGATCTCGTTCGTGCCGCTGTCTTTCGGTCAGTCGGAGCTGACGGCAAACGTGAACGGTTCCGGTGTGTTGCGCCTGCTCGAAGCCATTCGCATCGTCGGCGGCGCCTACAACAATCCCACTCGCTTCTATCAGGCGAGCTCATCGGAAATGTTCGGCAAGGTTCGCGAGACACCACAGACGGAATGGACCCCGTTCCACCCGCGATCTCCGTATGGCTGTGCCAAGGCATACGGACATCACATCACCGTGAACTACCGCGAGAGCTACGGAATGTTCGCCTGCTCGGGCATTTTGTTCAACCACGAGAGCGAGCGCCGCGGTCGCGAGTTCGTCACCCGCAAGATCTCCCATGCCGTGGCCAGGATCAAGCTGGGCTTGCAGACAGAGTTGGTGCTCGGCGACCTCGAGCCACAGCGGGACTGGGGATACGCGGGTGACTACGTCAAAGCGATGTGGCTGATGTTGCAGCAAGACGAGCCCGACGACTACGTCGTCGCAACCGGTGAGACCCACCGCGTGCGCGAGTTCGTCCAGAAGGCGTTCGAGGTCGCAGGCATCGACGACTGGGAGCGCTATGTGCGCCAGGACCCGAAGTTCCTGCGGCCGGCCGAGGTCGACCTGCTCGTCGGGGATCCGTCCAAAGCGCACAGCCGACTTGGCTGGGAGCGTGAAGTGTCGTTCCCCGATCTCGTCCACAAGATGGTCACGCACGACCTGGCGATGGAGAGCGCGCCCGCCGCAGCGCGGTGAACGATGCATTGAGCCGCTGAGACGTTGCTTCGATTCGGCTCACGCGTGAAGCGACCTGCCCCGATCAGTTCGACCAACGCTCTGTGTCAGCTCACAGAACGGCAGGTCGTTTTGTGAGCTGACCTGGACGGCAGCACAGCGCCAGATCGACGTTGTTTACAGGCAGCTTCGAGTCATGCAGGAACCTTCGAGGGGCCTCAATAGCAACATCAACAACAGAAGCTATGAATGTTGTGGTTATTGTGGTTGACGCGCTAGGCTTAGGGCATGAGGACTACCGAGGTAGATCGCATCGTCAGCATCGACGCTGCCGACGACATGCTGACCACCGGTGAGGCCGCCGCCATCCTCGGCAGCACCCGCCAACACGTCGTCAACCTCATCCACCGAGGCGACGTCGACTCGACGCTCGTCGGGACACATCACCGCGTGCGCAGATCTGACATCGAGGCGATCATGCAAGGCAGGATCAAACTCACTCGGGATCAGCGTCGCAGCTTGTGGTTCGGTTATGCGATCGCTGGCAAGATTGTCGCAAACCCGCCAGCGGCTATCGCTCTCGGTCATCGCAACATCGACTTCATGTTGTCCAACCAACGCGGCTCGGGCCGGCGGTGGCTGCTCCGCTGGCGAAAACTGCTTGATGGACCAATCGACGAGATCCTGGCCACCCTGACGTCGAACAGCACCGCTGCGCGCGAACTTCGCCAGAACATCCCATTCGCCGGGTTGCTCGACGATGACGACAGGCAGCAGATCATCACGGCCTCGAGCGGGCAGTTGCGGTGAAGCGATCCGACCTTGCGCACATTCTGCGCGCTGCGTCAACAATCACCGGTGACCCGGACATCATCGTCATCGGCAGCCAATCCATCCTCGGCAGATACAGCCACATCGCACTTCCCGAAGCCGCCACGAGATCAATCGAGGCAGACATCATGTTCGTCAACGACCCCGACGGCCACAAAGGTGATCTGGTTGACGGCTCCATCGGTGAGCTCTCCCACTTCCAAGAGTCGTTCGGCATATACGGACAGGGGTGGCTCAGCAGGCCGGGCAAGCACCACCACCACCACCACCTCAATCAGCCGCAAGCGACACTGGTCAGTTATCAACGACGGACGTGGACCGAGTGCCGAAGGGAACGCCGGGCGCTGGCCAGTTCCGACGGCGATCCGGGCGACCTGCTGACGTCAACCTCAGCTCAGATTAGGTACGCCTGCCTGCGTTCCGGACGGTCAACTGTGTGTGTCGTCGAGTTCGACGGGAGTGATGGTCTCGAACAAGTTGAGGTACGCGTCGTAGCGGTATGTGCGGTTGCGCTTGGCGCCGGTCATCTCACGAAGGATGTTCAGTTCGCACAGCCGTTCCAGAGCCTTGTTTGCTGTCGGTGACGTCACACCCAGTTCGCGTTGCACCCACGCGCTGTTCACGAGCGGCTGACTAAACATCGCATCGAGCAGTGCGATGTCGTACTTGCCTGCCTTGCCCACACCAGACACGAGAAGGTTCGATCGGTCCGTCTCACGGAGTTCATGGATCGCAGCAGCAGTCTGTGTGGCCCCTTTTGCGGATTCGGCCACGCCTTCGAGAAAGTAGCCGATCCACCCCTCCCAGGCACCGTCACGTCGCACCGCAGTCAGATGGTCGAAGTACCTGGCCTGATGGCGCTTCAGGAATGTGCTCAGGTAGAGCACTGGCTTGGTCAGAACCTCGCGCTCGTGCAACAGCAACGAAATGAACATCCGCCCGGTTCGACCGTTCCCGTCGAGAAACGGGTGGATCGTCTCGAACTGCGCATGAGCCAGTCCGGCGGTCACCAATATGGGCAGCTTCGAGTCATGCACGAACCCTTCGAGAGCACTCATGGCGGCCTCCATGACGTGTCGCGGAGGTGGCACGAAACTGGCCGTGGCGAGCGTACATCCTGCTGGCCCGATCCAGTTCTGGGTCCGCCGGAACTCGCCAGGAGACTTGTCCGAACCTCGACCTGACCGCAGCAAGACTGCGTGGACCTCGCGTAGCAGCCGATTACACAGCGGCAGGTCCTTCAACAGTTCCACACCGTGCTGGAGGGCAGCAACGTAGTTGACGACCTCCTTAACATCGAGATTCGGTTCCGCGTCGGAGAGCAACTCGAACGCAAGGATTTCGTCCATTGTGCATTCCGTGCCCTCGATCTGCGAGCTCAAGAGTGCCTCTTGGCGCACGTACATGGCCAGGAACAACTCTGCATCCGGGAGCGTCCGGGCTACACCGTCAAGGCGCCCGACGGCGGTGTCCGCAGCCGACAGCAGGGAGAGTAGGTTGTTGTCGAGCGCAAGTGGGGGCTCGGGGGGCAGGTTCACCGGTTCGAAGGCGCGATACCCTTCGAGTTGCTGGACGTAGAGCCCAGCTCGCGCATGAGATTTCATGGCTGATCTTCCACCTCCTCGCAATGTCTCCGTGGGTTATGAACCGGACTGTGCATTGCCTTGGGTGATGCGCAGTCGTCGCGGAAGGAAGTGATCCCTTCCTCAGAGCCAGAACTCTGTCCTCTTAGGATAGCAAACCCTCTATTGCTTTCCTAAGCATTCGATCCCAGGACTGACCGGTTGGTATCTCGTCAGGACACCGTCGAAGCCGACGAGTGCGGCGATCAGCGTCAGCTCACAGAACGGCAGGTCGTTCAAGGAGCTGACATGGAAGGCGGCGCAGGGCCGGAATTGTCGGTATACGTCCGCAAACCGGGTGGTGGACCTGCTGATCGCCGCGACGAACGCGACAACGGCTACACGTAGACGTATCCGAGAGCGGTGGTGTCGCGTGTGTCGGCTTCGGTCTCGGGCCATGGGTCCATGACCGCCGCTGCGCCTGCCAGCGGCGGATGCTGTCCGGGGTTCGCGGCCTGCCATACCGCCCAGATCCGGTCGATCTCGGCGTGGTGCATCCAGAACACCGGGTCAGCAGGGGCGGTCGTGAAGCCGAGCATCGATCCGCCGACCCACACGTGCCCTGAGTTGTGGACACCTTCGACGGCTCCACCGAACCCATTGAACGTGGCATTCGCCAACGCTGCAGCTACGGCCGCCGCAGTCGGCAGCGTCGTGAAGGCGCCGATGTTGCGGGTGACCGTGTGTGGCCCGCCCGACAGGTTCACGGTCGGGGTGAATCCGGCCAGCCAGGAGGGGAAGGCCTGCTCCTCGCTCGACTTCCAGTACGGGAGACACACCGTGGGGTCCACCGCCATGAGGAGCTGTTCTATCTTGATCAGATAGATGCGGTGCCACGGCAAGAAGCGCGGGTTTCCATGCATCTGGTGGATGGCGTTCGCGTGAATGTCTGCCAGCGGTCCGAGCGCGCCCATCGCGTTGATCTGGGTGTAGGCGTTGAGGAACCGGCTCTGTTCGTCGGCGGTGAACGCCCGATGATCCTTGCGGCGGCACAGACCGTCGTCGTTGGTCTCGTCGCAGGTGATCGGCGGCTTGTAGTCCTCCTTGCGCGGCTTGAAGCAGGAACGCTCGTACGGGTGGGGGACATACGGCGGCGGGTCCTTCGATGCATAGGCGCCGTAGATCGACCGATCCGGATAGCGGTAGTTGTCGGGCGGTTCGTGCGGATGCTCATGTGGCCGCTCGTAGTCAGGATCCTCGTACGGCGTGCGCCCGTGATGGCCGCCATGCCCGGGTGAGTGTTGCTTGGGTTTTGACATCGCAAAGTGCCTCCTTCGTGAACGCAGATCACGTGTGATCGGCTCGTCCTAATGACACCGAGCGCGTCAGCGGAGATACATCGAACCCCCCTGCGCCTCGAATCTCATCGGCTCGACAGGAGTCCGTCGCAAGATTTGCATTGACGATTCGAGACGCTGCAAACCGGGGGTTCACTCGACGTGGGCGCGCAGCCTGACCTGGGAGCTCGAGTACGGGTTGCCGGTGTGGGCCACGACCAGATCGGCCTCGTACGTGCCAGGCACAGTCGCGATGCAGGTCACGGTAAAGGTCAGGTCCTTGGCAGGGTCCAGGCGAGCGGGCAGCGGCGGCGTGCTGCTGACCGAGAAGTTGGTGCCAGGGTTGAGGTCGATGAACTTGGCCTGCGTCACCATCACCGCGTCGGTCCCGTCTGACCGGAAGGTGAAGGTCACGACGGCCGCCGGATCGACCACGACGACGCCCTGGTCGAACTCGATCGGTTCGGTCAGGTGGGCTCCCCCCGACCGCCCCGCCACCTCGAGCACGGCGCCTGGCACCAGCGGATCGTCGCTGCGCACGCGCAACGTGCTGGCGACGGTCATTCCCGGGACCGGCGGCGCGAGGAAGCGGCAGGACACCTCCATCTCGCCGTCGGGCTGCACGACGTTGGGAAAAATGGCGGGGTCCACGACAGCGAAGTTGCCGCGCATGTTCTCGATCACGTCCTGCACCGTCAGCGGGGCATCGCCCACGTTGCGAATCCAAAACGACGCCGTCGAGGGCTGACCGGGCGGCGCGACGCCGAAGTCGAGCACCTTCAGTTCGAAGTCGCGGACCGGCACGTCGGGCTGACCGGGCAAGCCATGCACCCACCGCCGAGGCCCACTCGCCAAGAAGATGGCCGGTGCAGTAGCCGTAGCGGAGAGCGAGACCTCGTACCTTCGCTTGTAGAGCGGATCCGCGCTGGTCTCCTCGATCGCCAGCGTCGCCGCGGTTGCACCTCCGGCCGTCGGCTCGTACAACATCCGGATCACGACGCTGCTCCCCGCTGCCACGCCACCCGGCAGCGACAGCGCCGGGTAGTCGGGCTGGACTGTGAACGGGCCCGCCGGCGAGACCTCGATCTTCGCGAATCGCGAGTCGCCGCCACCGACATTCTCGATGGTGAGGTCCTCCCACACCGTCGAACCGACGGCTCTGGTGCCGAGGTCGATCGATGGCGGCGTCAACCACAGCTGGGGCTGATTGATCGCTTGAACCGTGACCGTCAGCGGGATTCGCGTGGTCGGGTTGCTCGGGTCGTTGCATTCGACCTCGACGAAGCCGGTCAGCGGCCCGCTCCTGGTCCCGTTGTACTGGACCGAAATCCAATCGGTCCGACCCGCACCGATGCTGAACGAAGGCTGGGACAACACGGTGAACACGGGAGCACCGGCGACATCCGCCGGCGACGTGATGCGCACCGCGGTGACCTGCACCCGGTGGTCGAAGCGGTTCAACACCTGCAGGTCGTACAAGCGACCGGGCGTGTTCTGTGTCAAAGCGAATCCGTGCGCCCCCAAAGCGAGAGGAGTCCAGGTGCTGATCACCTTCTTCTGGTCATCGCAGAACGCCAGCCCACCGAGCGACAAGAACAAGAAGTCGGCGATCTGGCCGGCCATGAACTTCGGGCGTTCGATGTGCATCGAATGGCCGGTGTCTTCCAAGAACATGCTGCGGCCGGGTGTGTTCACCATCAACTTCGCCAGCTGGCCGGTGTAATCGAAGATGAAGGTGCCAGGGAAGTTGTCCATCCCACCGGCAATCAGCAGTTGGGGCACCTTGTTGTTGAGCACATATCGGTAGGGCTTGGTGTTGTCG
>JAYTZE010000334.1:0-3480 GCA_043742385.1 Ilumatobacteraceae bacterium | reverse complement strand
ATGCTGCCTGTCGCCGATGGCAGCGATTACATGGGATCGCTGCGCAATCCGGCGGCGTGGAACAACGTGTTCGGTTTCCGACCCAGCCAGGGCCGAGTGCCGAGCTGGCCGGAACGCGACAACTACCTCGCTCAACTCGGCACCGAGGGCCCCATGGGTCGCACGGTGGTGGACGTCGCCCTGTTGCTCGGTACGCAGGCGGGCTACCACCCGGGCGCACCGCTGTCGCTTGCCGGTCGCCTCGACGAGCTCGCGACGGTGGCGAAGGCGCGAGCTGCTTTGGTGAGCCAGCCGGCAGGAACACGCGTCGGCTGGCTCGGCGATCTCGATGGTTACCTGGCGATCGAGGCGGGCATCATCGATCGTTGCGATGCGGCGCTTCGACGAATGGAGACAGCGCTCGGCTGCAAGGTCGAGCCAACCAAGTTCGACATGTCCCCGGGACGCGTGTGGGAGGCCTGGCTGATCTGGCGGTACTTCCTGGTGTCGGCCAATTTGGCACCAAAGATCACCTCGCCGGCTCGGCGCGAGCTGATGAAGCCGGAGGCATTGTGGGAAGTGGACCGAGGCCAGCAGGTCACCGGCCCGCAGCTGACGCAGGCTTCCGTCGAGCGCACGTCGTTCTATTCGAGCATCACGGCGTTGTTCGATAGTTTCGACGTACTCGCCCTGCCTACTGCCCAGGTTTGGCCGTTCGAGGCCGCCGAGCGCTGGCCGCAGCGCATCGGCGATCGTGAGATGGATACCTACCATCGATGGATGGAGGTCACGTCGTATGCAACCTTCGCCGGCCTGCCGGCGATCAGCGTGCCGGTGGGCTTCGACGATCGCGGACTGCCGATGGGCATGCAGCTGATCGGCCGTCCGCGAGGCGACGTCGATCTGTTGCGCCTGGCCCACGCCTACGAGGCAACCCTGAATCGGTAGGTTCAGTCTCATGGACGCGACGACTGGTTCTGTTGTACCTCGAGCGAGCAGCGGACATTCAACGGTTGGGGATTCCCGACGACCAATGCACCTCCATGCCGGACGGATTCGCCACCTGATGCGCTGATAGGGTCACGTTTCTGAGTCAGTACTGAGGAGGGCCACCATGCCCAGCAAGTCGCCACAGAAGCCATCGGCCAAGAAGGCCGGCAAGACCCTCAAGGAAAAGCGCGAGGCCAAGCGCGAGAAGAAAGACAAGCGCCCACCACTCGGCTGATGCGCAGGGCTCAATATTTGCTGCCACCATCGCCGATCCAACGGATCGACGACTACCTGGCTGCCGGTGGCGGCCGCGGGCTTGAACACGCACTGCAGATCGGCGACACGGCGACCATCGATGTCATCACCGCCGCCGGTCTGCGCGGCCGCGGCGGCGCCGGCTTTTCGACCGGTCGAAAGTGGGCGTCAGTGCGCTCCGGTGGCGTCGGTACGCGCTTCGTGGTTGCCAACGGCGCCGAGGGCGAGCCGGCGACGTTCAAGGACAGGATGCTGATCCGTCTGGATCCGTACCGAATCGTCGAGGGAGCGGCAATCGCTGCGTTCGCAGTCGGTGCGGGCACGGTGTACCTGGCGACGAAGCGTTCGTATCGACGTGAGGTGGAGGCGCTGACGCGCGCCGCGGTCGAACTGACCGCCACGGGCTTGCTACAAGAGCTCAGCGTCAACATCGTCGAGGGTCCCGACGACTATCTCTTCGGCGAGGAGAAGGCACTGCTCGAAGTGATCGAGGGTCGTGATCCGCTGCCGCGCCTGCTACCTCCCTACGAACTCGGCCTGTTCGCCACCGACTCGGCTATCGGCTGGGAAGCTGGGACTCGCGCGGTGTCCGGGCGCGCCGAATCGAACCCGACCGTGGTCAACAATGTCGAGACGCTCGCCTCGGCAGCGCACATCATGGCCAACGGCGTCGAGTGGTTCCGGTCCATGGGAACCGCCGACTCGCCAGGCACGGTCATCGCCACGGTCGTGGGCGATGTGGTGCGGCCCGGGGTGCACGAGGTCGAGATGGGCACACCGTTCTCGACGTTGCTGGAACTGTGTGGTGGCCCGGTGTCGGATAGGAGGTTCAAGGCGGCATTCAGTGGTGTGTCCAACGCCGTGCTGCGTGCAATTGATTTCGACACTCCCCTCAGCTACGAAGGCTTCGCTGCAAGCGGGTCAGGGCTCGGTGCTGCTGGATTTGCGGTCTACGACGACTCGGTCAACATGACCGTGGTAGCCCACGAGTTATCGAATTTTCTGGCGGCAGAGTCGTGCGGGCAATGCCCACCATGCAAGCAGGGTTCGTTGGCGATCACGGCCGACCTCGCCACGATCTGCGATGGTGCCGCAACCGATCAGATTCTCGGCGAACTGGCCACGCGCCTGCGGTCGGTGACTGATGCGAACCGATGCTTCCTTGGCTCCGAGGAACAACTCGTGGTGTCCAGCATCCTGCGCCACTTCCCCGAAGACGTCGCCGAGTTCCTGGAGGGCCGCCGAACGTCGACACGAGCGGTGCACGTCCCGCTCATCAAGGACATCACCGAGGACGGCACCGTGGAGTACGCCCGCTGAAGGAGTTTTTGGCGACACTCCGGCTGGGCACGACTTAGAACGCCGACGAGCGGAGCGGTGGCGGCCGACGACCGATGCCGCCGTCTTGCAACAGCATGTCGGTCATCGTTCGGTCGAGGTTGCGCGAACGCCAGCTCAGCATCGCGGCGGCCTCGGCCAGCACGACTGCTGGATCGGTGACCTCCGTCTGCCATGTCGGGTCGGTGGCGAGATCGAAGCACCGCCATGAGCCATCGCCGAAGTGCACGAATGCCCGGTCGCGGCTGCGACGTACTGCCAGGTTCTGTCGTTCGAGCCGGCGATCCCATGGCCATTCGTGATCGCCGTGGGGAATGAATACGTCACGCCAATCCCATTCGTAGTACGCGGCGTCGCGCCACGAGGTCGGCCGCTCGCCGCGCATGAACGAAGTCAGCGGAAAGCCATCGCACTGCGCCGGTACGTCGATGCCCATTGCCTCGCACAACGTGGGCATGACGTCGATGTTCTCGGTGAATTCCTCCACAACGCCAACGTGACCGATTCGCGGGTCGCGGACAAGCCCGAGCACGGCATAGCTCGATTCGTAGAAGCCGGCCTTCTGCACCAGGCCCTGATCGCCGAGTTGTTCGCCGTGATCGGAGGTCACGACGATGACCGTGTTGCCCCATTCGTCGCGACCCTGCAGCATCGCCCACACCCGAGCCAACTGGGCGTCGACCTCGCTGATCATGCCGAAGTACTGAGCCTGCATGCTGGCAACCGCCTCGGGGTCGCTGGGTGCCGCGGCGGGGCTGTGCAACAGCGCGTCGACCAGGCGATGCCGATCGGTGGGGATCGGGGTCGGTGGCGGGCACGAGGTCGGCTCATACATCGTCGAGAACTCACCAGCAGCGCTGTACGGAGGGTGCGGACGCAGGTACGAGAGATGGGCGAACCAGGGGGCGTGCTGATCGC
>JAYTZE010000333.1:0-1647 GCA_043742385.1 Ilumatobacteraceae bacterium | reverse complement strand
CCGCCCAGAACCAACCGAGCGTGCCGTTCCATCCGTCGTCGACCGCACCGGTCCACACCGAGAACATGCCGGTCGGCAACAGCAGCGCAGCAACTTCCGCCGGCCAGACCCACCCGACGGCCTGAACCAGTTCGTTGAGATGCCGACGTGGAAGCCCCGGCTGCACCAGATACCAATGTCCCAGCAGCATCGCATCGGTGACGGACCCCAGGAACGCGGCGCCGGCGATCGTTCGCAGCAGCGACACGGTGATGTTGCCACCCGCGTCGACCCCGGCGGCCACCAGTCCGGCGATGCCGAGGATCGGGGCGAACAGATCGACCACCGGGGGAAATTCGCGTCCGGCCAGCGGCCGCTTGACGCTCCGCTCGATGCCGGTCATCTCGGCCACCCGTTGCGATCGGCGGTCGTGCTCGTCGGATTGACCCGAAACCCCAGCATGCCGATGCACCACTGACACAACAAGTGCAAACAGCGCTGCGATCGCCACCGCTGCGCCGCTGATCTCACGGACCCACACCACGCCAAAACTCGCTCCGATTGCCGCTGCGGCCGCAGCCATCAACAGGTAGATGCCACGCAGCAACCATCCGTATCCGATTCCCACCTCGCGACGCCGGGTGGTGAACCACAGGAACGCCAATCCACCGACCGACCACTGCAGCAGTACCGTGGCGGCATCGAGGCGAATCACGCCCGGCAGGCTAACGACCGAACCTGTCCCACCGCCGAGGACAGCAGCAGACAGATTTCTTTCCAGTTACAAAACCTTTTGATTACCACTGCGTGTCATCTCTGTACAATTGAACTCAGTGGACGGTCTCGCAAGGGTTCGTTCACTCACGAAGTCTCTCCGGTGGTGCCGGTGCCCACTTCGTCGAGACCGCACCCGTCCCGCATATCGACGAAGCTTCCGCCCGCCGCGCGATGCCAGCACCGCCGGAGAGCTCCAAATACGAACCCTCATGACCACCGTCCCGGTCGTGGGGGTTCGTTGCATTTCCTCCATCGATTTGGCGCCCGTGCGGCATTCCAATGCCCTACATTCGTGCTGATGCGATGTCGAGCGGCGGCCCTGGCCATGTTGATCCCATTGGCCGGTTGCCTCACAGGTGAGCGGCCGTCGTTCACTGCCGAGCCCTTCCCGCCAGGATCGTCGAGTGGAGACCCGGCGATCGATCAGGTTCTGAACCTGCTCGACGCAACGAACGAGGGGCCGTACACCGCCAACTACGACGTGCTGACCAAGTTCGGCAACATCTCTCGTCCTGCCAGCGTTGCCATCGCCGCGGCTCGTCGATCTGTCACCGTCGGTGGTGTTCGGTTCATCAGCGACAACGGTTCGTCGCAGACCTGCATCCTCGACGCGACCGAGCCGTGCACGTCGACCATCGACCCTGCGCGAATCAGCGACACACAGATCACCCCCGACTTCTATGCAACCGACGCCGCCAAACGATTGCGTCGCAGCGCCGTCGCCCGAATCGGACCACCGGTTTCGCACGTCGAGGAGATCGCCGGACAGTCCGCAACATGTGTCGATGTGCCGGTGCCGGGAGGTACGGCGGTGTTCTGTGCACTGCCCAATGGCCCACTTGCCCGCCTCGACGATGGCGCGGTGTTGGTCAACCTCACCCAATTTGCCCC
>JAYTZE010000332.1:0-1652 GCA_043742385.1 Ilumatobacteraceae bacterium | reverse complement strand
AAAAGCCACCGCCGCGCTGAGCAGGCCGATGACGCCGAGCCAGCCTTCGGAACCGCCCTTGGAGACGCCGAAGACGACCGCAGCAACGATCGACAAGACAGTGGCCCCGAGGAAAAGCTTGGATCCTGTGGTGAACATTCGCGCCCCTTCGCCTACTTCGTCACGTACACCACGAGCCACAACGCGAAGAACAGCGCGCCGAGGAAGTACCAATACAAAGCATGTGCTGAGACGACTTCACGATCGGTCGTGCGGCCACCCATGTAACGAAACGCGGTGATGGCGCTGAACCCGATGCCGATGATCAGGAGCAACACGAACGTGCCGGTGATCGCGTAGAACATGGCGTTGAACGCAGTCGCGTCGTCGCCTGTGATCGGCAACTCCATGCGGGCATAGATGTAGGCCTGGGCGTTGACGATCGCCACCCCGATGATCCCGACAAGGCCGAGTGCCATGGCCGTGTGGCTGCGGGCATCGCGCCGAGCCGCGTAGACGGCCCATTGGGCGAACACGCCGATCAGCACAAAGGCCAGCAGCATGGTGTTGGCCGGCACGAGCGGCACCGTGACGCCCTTCGGTAGCCAGCGACCGTCGGTCACGTCGAGGGCCTCGGTGCGGAACCGCATCCACAGCGCCAACATGGCGCCGATCAAGGATCCGGCAGCGACGCAGCCGAGAGCGGTGCCGACGAACACTTGCCGACGCGGGGCAGGTGCTGCGGCAGATGGCAAGGCGAGCATCAGCGGTCTCTCCGTGGCTTCAGATCGAGCAATGGTTCGGCCGACGCCACGGTGTGCACGTCGACGAAGTTGGCGTATGGCGCGGGTGAGGATGTCGCCCACTCGAGCGTGTGACCATCCCAGGGATCGTCACCTGCGTCGGCGCCCTTGGTGAACGACCGCACCGCCAGCCCGACGAACGCCAGCACGGTGACGAACATCAACACGTGGCCGGCAGCGGCAAGCCCGTTCCACAGGTTCTGTGGACCGGAGTAGTCGAACTCACTCGCTGCGGCCGGTTGCTTGGCGAAGCCGGCGACCAGGTACGGCAACGACGCCAGCACGGTGGCGATGAATCCGAGGGCGGCCAGCGGAAGCACCTGCCGGTCGGGAAGGGATCGACCCCACAGCTTCGGACCCCAATAGGTGATCGCGCCGAGGGCGCTGAGCACGGCGCCGTACACGACGTAGAGCCACACTCCCTCCTCGAACACCGTGCCGGCAAGCTGGGCGTCACCCACGTAGTACACGGCACTGGCGAGCATGCCGACAAACACCATCAATGCTCCGAGCAGTCCGAACACCAACGGCGCCGTGATCCGCGGCCGGCCGCTGCGCAGCGCCACGGCGCCGAGAGCGATCACGATGAAACCACCGAGCACAGGCAACAGGTTGAACAGTGCGTATGGCAGCACCTCGCTGAGCCAACGGCCCACGGAGAGATGGCTGACATCGCGTGAGAGATCCGCGGGCTGCTGCAGCGCACCACCCAGCGCTGCGCTGATTGCGACAAGACCGACACCGGTGAAGATCACGCCTCGCATCGGCAGCTTGCGGCCGCTGGCGACCGCAATGACTTCGGCGGCGAACCCGAACACAGGCACCGCATAGACGAAGGTGGCCGGCTGGCTGAACCCGAAACCGATCCAG
>JAYTZE010000331.1:0-3491 GCA_043742385.1 Ilumatobacteraceae bacterium | reverse complement strand
GACTCGTCGTCGGTGAAGGCCTTCACGAGCGCGGTCTTGGGGAGTTCGCGCTGGGTGAGGATTCGCACCTCGACCCGGTCCTTCACGGCGGCGGCGGCCGCATCCATCGCTTTCCAACTGGTGAACAGGGCCAGTGTTCGACCTCCGGCGGCGGTGATCAGAGCCACTAACTCGTTGTGGACCGCGCCAGCGAACTGCGGCGATCGAGGGTCAGGCAGGTGCAGAGCGCAGTACAGCATCGCGTTCGTGCCGTAGTCGAACGGGCTGCCGACGTCGATCTGCGAAAACGTGCCATCGTGAAGACCGACTCGGTGGGGGAGCGTGGCGGGCAGCGTGGCGCTGGTCAAGATGGCCGTACGTTTCATCCAGATCCCAGCGGACAGAACCGGGCCGACATCGAGCGGTGCGATCTCCAGCCGCGCATTGTCCGGGCTGCCGGATACGAAGGCGACGTATCCCTCGTGCTGCCCGAGGGCGATGTCGATCTGTTCCTGCACACGTGTTGCGACCTGCTGGGCCCGCATCTTGCGCTGCTGTGCTTCGGGCACGCTGGTCTCGATGGCCCTCAAGGCCGATTGAGCTTTCTCGATTCGACCGCGACTGTCGATCAACGCATCCTGTATTGCGTCGGGAAAGGGTTTGGTCAAACGCTCACCGGCGAACGGTCGCAGTGCTTCGCGGATTGCCGGCGCTGCTTCGGCAAGCCCGCCAACGATCACCGGGTCGTCGACGATCCGGCGTACGACGGCAGCCAGGTTCGTGAAACGGCCTGGACCGATCTGCACGCCGACGGTGTCGCTCATGATGTCTTCGAGTTGGTGGGCCTCATCGATCACGACGACCTCGTGCTCTGGCAGCAGCATGTTTCCACTGGCGACGTTGAGGCCGTACAAGTGCAGATTGACGATCACGACATCGGCCACCGTCGCACGCGAGCGGGCGAGTTCGGCGAAGCACACGGCACCCATCGGACATTTCGTTGCGCCGGGGCACTCGTCGCTGCCCACGCTGACGGCCTGCCACGATCGGTCGGCCGGCGACCACGTGAGATCGGCCTGATCGCCGGTCTTGGTCTCACCCGACCATTCGCACAGTCGTTTGATCTCCACCTGGGTGGTGGCCGCGAAATCTTCGATCTCCAACTGACCCTGTGCTGATGTCGATTGCAGCTCGCGAACTCGCTGCATGCAGATGTAGTTGCTGCGCCCCTTCAGCACCGCCCAATCGAACGGCCGGCCGAGATGAGCTTCGAGAAAGGGAAGGTCCTTGGCCGCCAGCTGGTCCTGGAGCGCTTTCGTCGCGGTGGCGACAACGATTCGCTTGCCCGTGAGGATGGCGGGTACGAGGTAACCGAGGGTCTTTCCGGTTCCGGTACCGGCTTGGACGATGAGGTGTTGACCGCTGGCGACAGCGTCGTTGACGGCCGACGCCATCCGCTGCTGGCCTGGTCGATCCTCGGCGGCGGGCAGCGCCGCAGTGACCTTGGCAAGCGCCGCCGTCACGTTCTCCCGGCCGGTCACGGCATCCGACGGTAGCGGCTGGCTGGACGCATCGGTTGGCGAACCACGGCTGAGGCGCCGCGCTCAGCCACATTGTCTGGGGCTGACGCACCTGGGCGAAACCTTGAGCCGCGGCACTTCGCTTGCCAAGAGCGTAGAGCGAGTCGTTGCCCGACGTCGATGGGTTTCGATTATCGGCGGGCGACCGCGACGGCGGCGTCGAGTTCGTCCGCCCCGAAGTCGGGCCAGGTCTGCTCGGTGAAAAACACCGGCGAGCCAGCCGATTGCCACAGCATGAAATTGGAGATCCGGCGCTCGCCGGAGGTGCGCACGACGACGTCGACCGGGGGTAGCTCCGGCAGATACATGTGCGCGTCGAGATCCGATGCGGTGACGCCCAGGCGGCAATCGGCCACGGCTTGCTCGGCTGCGTGCACGATCTCGGCCCGGCTGCCGTAGTCGAAGGCCACGGTCAGGACCATTCCCGTGTTGTGGGCAGTATCGGAAATTGCTTTCACGATCGCCTTCTGGACGTAGCGCGGTGTACGCGCATCTGCGCTGGCGAACGGGCGGCCGATCCACTGCACGCGCACATTGAGATCGTTGAGTTCGGCGACCCTGCCGAACAGTTTCTTGTGCAATCCGAGGATGTGACGTACCTCGATACGTGGTCGAACCCAGTTCTCGGTCGAGAATCCGAACACAGTGAGCCAGCCGATGTCGCGTTTCACCGCCAGACGCACGACGGCGGCCAGGTTCTCCTCGCCCTCGGTGTGGCCAGCGGTGCGTGGCAAGCTGCGCCGCCGTGCCCAGCGACCGTTGCCGTCCATGATGCAGGCGACGTGAAGAGGTCGTTGGGCATCGGCACGCACAGGTAGTCAACCCTAGTCAGCACCTCCAGTGATGGCCCTCACGTCGCAGTCTGGCGTGGGATGATGACCTGCGTGAGCCGCACCGCCGAGCCGAACGTCGAACTGCGGCATGTCGTGATCGTGGGCGGCTCCCTGTCCGAATGGAACGCGTTCGGGGATGCCGCGTGGCGGGAACGAATCGTCGAGTTCGCCAAGGTTGTCGAACACGCCGGCGCGGCGTGGCTCACGATTCGTCCTCTCGATCGCATCGAGCCGCCGCACGGTGGCACTCCAGCCTCGGTCACCCGTGTTGGCAATTGCACCAGCGTGGTCGATCCGCAGACCGATGGCCGGCAACGGCTCGTTGCAGCAGTCAATGTGTTGCGTCGCGACGGTCGTGCCATCACCGATGCGAATCTGGCGGAAGTAGTCAATGCTCCCGCCCCCTGTGATCCTGACCTGGCAATCATCGTCGGGCCCGACACAGACCTGCCTTCGACACTGGTGTGGGAGCTGGCGTACTGCGAGCTGGTGTACCTCGCCACCACGTGGTTCGACTTGCGCGGCGATCATCTGGAATCCGCCGTGACTGAGTTCGCCGGAAGGCACCGACGATTCGGAGGGCTCGACTAATGGGCTCTCCCGTCTATCGAGACACGGCCGTGGTCTTGCGAACGTACAAGCTTGCCGAGGCCGATCGGATCGTGGTGTTGATGACCGAGCACCACGGCAAGGTTCGTGCTGTTGCCAAGGGTGTGCGCAAGACCAAGTCGAAGTTCGGGGCACGGCTCGAACCGATGAGCCATGTGCAACTCCTGCTGGTTCACGGCCGCAGCGATCTCGACATCGTCAGCCAGGCCGAGTCGATCGAGACCCTCGCGCCGATGGTGGCCGACCTCGACCATATGACCAACGGGATCGCGATGCTCGAGGCGGTCGATCAGTTGGCGCTCGAGCGCGAGCCGGCACCTCACCTCTATCGCATGCTCGTCGGTGCGCTCCGTACAGTGGCACGCCGCTCCGGCCCGTTGGTTGTCCCCGCGTTCTACTGGAAGCTGTTGGCCGCGGAGGGCATCAGTCCGTTGCTCGACGAATGTGCCCGCTGCGGCGAGCCAGGGCCACTCGTCGCCTTCGACATGGA
>JAYTZE010000330.1:0-1655 GCA_043742385.1 Ilumatobacteraceae bacterium | reverse complement strand
CCAACGATCGGGCCCGAATCAGATCGTCGGCCTCGGCGGTGCGCGCCTCATCGAGAAGGTCGCGAACGGACTTGCCGTTACCCGCCCCTTCCTTCAGAGATATCGCGGACATCGCCAACGATCGACCAACCCTTCGGTCCTCTTCGGACCACGTGAGAACGACTTGTGAACGCCACGTCGGCGCCACACGTGGATATCGGCAAGATGTGACCAGAGCTTGACTGATGCGTACAGTGAGCTGTGACCACTCGTAGTGTAGGTACGACCGCGTCGGTCGTGGCCGTATCGTGGACAGAATGCGGGACGAACTGCGGTGACCAGCACTCGGCGCCGGGTCGACAGTTCGGCCGTATCAGCGTTCTTGCCGGTCGTTGCTGTCATCCCGCTGTGGCTGCTAGCGCTCGCTGTCGTGTGGCTACCACTGCGCGTGGTCTGGCATATCTCGTTCGTGGCGCTCGCGCTCGGATATCTTGCTGCCGCGCTGCTGCTGTTTCTTCGGCCGGTGCAGGTCGCGATCCTTGCCCCCCTGCTTGGTGCACGGCGTCCGACCCGGCACGAACGGGCGACACTCGACATCGCCTGGAGATCGGTGCTTCAGGCCAACCGTCTGCCAGCCCGGCGATTCGTCATCGCCGTGCTGCCGATCGATGAGTTGAACGCCTTCGCCTGCGGCGGGCACCTGGTCGTGGTCACCTCGTACGCAATTGACACTCTGCCACGCGACGAGTTGAGTGGCGTGTTGGCTCACGAGCTCAGCCACCACCTCGGATCACACACGGTTGCGTTGACGATCGGCCATTGGTTGAGCCTTCCGGTGTTCGCACTCGCTCGGATCGGGTTCTTCTTGCAGAACGTGGCCACGGCGGCCACCCGCACGTTCGCTCGCCGCTCGTCGTCGTTGACCGTGCTCGGCCAGTTCACGAGTGCCGTGCTGATGGGCATTTCGTGGATCTTCCTCAGTGGCCTGTTGCTCAGCAACGTCATCGCCAACGTAGTGGGGCGCAACGCCGAACTGCAGGCAGATCGCCGTGCCGTCACGATGGGATTCGGGCGGCCACTGGCCAGCGCCCTGCGACGGGTGATCAGCGAACGCCGTGGCGAACGTCCCACCACGTTGCGCGAGCGCCTGGCCGCCACGCATCCGCCGGCGCGGACACGTGTCGCCCAGATCGAAGCGCTGCTGCGGCTGCGGCGCAACCGCTAGCGCACACGTCTAGGTAGCGTCCTCGTGTGGATGTAGCCCTGCAGACACGAGGTCTCACCCGGCGGTTCGGCGAAACTGTGGCTGTCGACGGCATCGATCTCGACGTCGGCACCGGCGAGATCTATGGCTTCCTGGGTCCGAATGGAGCTGGGAAGAGCACCACGGTCCGCATGCTCACGACGCTGCTGCTCCCGTCCTCGGGCACGGCCATCGTTGCCGGGTTCGACGTGCGCGACAACGCCGACGTGGTGCGTCTGCGCATCGGGGTCGCCCTGCAGGAGGCCGCGCTCGATCCGAAGCAGACCGGCCGCGAGTTCCTCGACCTGCAGGGGCGTCTCTACGGGTTGAGCGCTGCCGAGCGGCGCCAACGAGTCACCGACCTGGTCGACCTCATCGACATCGGCGAAGCATTCGATCGTCGCATCGGCACCTACTCCGGCGGCATGAAGCG
>JAYTZE010000329.1:0-6857 GCA_043742385.1 Ilumatobacteraceae bacterium | reverse complement strand
GTGCGCGAGCGCAGGTCGGTGGAGTAGCCGAACATTTCCGACAGCGGCACCTGGGCGCGGATGACCTGGCTGTGGCCGCGGGCCTCCATGCCTTCGATGCGGCCGCGGCGGCTCGACAGGTCGCCCATCACGTCGCCCATGTAATCGTCGGGGGTGACGCACTCGACCGACATGATCGGCTCGAGCAGCACGGGCTTCGCCCTGCGGGCGGCCTCCTTGAAGGCCTGCGAGCCGGCGATCTTGAAGGCCATCTCCGACGAGTCGACGTCGTGGTACTGACCGTCCACCAACGTCGCCTTGACGTCGACGGTGGGGTATCCGGCGAGCACGCCGGAGTCGAGCGCTTGCTGCATGCCCTGGTTGGTCGGGTTGATGTATTCGCGCGGGATCTTGCCACCGCTGATCTTGTCGACGAACTCGTAGCCCTTGCCCGGGTTCGGTTCGAGGGTGATCTTGACGACGGCAAACTGTCCGGAGCCACCGGACTGCTTGATGTGGCGATACTCGACCGACTCGACGATCTTGGTGATCGTTTCGCGGTACGCCACCTGCGGCTTGCCAACAGTGGCGACCACGCCGAACTCGCGCTGCATGCGGTCGACGAGGATTTCGAGGTGCAACTCACCCATGCCGGAGATCACGGTCTGGCCGGTCTCTTCGTCGGTGCGCACCCGGAACGTGGGATCCTCGTCGCTGAGCGACTTGAGGGCCTTGCCGAGCTTGTCCTGGTCGTCTTTGGTCTTCGGCTCGATGGCCACGTGAATGACCGGCTCGGGGAAGATCATGCGCTCGAGGATGATCGCGTTGCTGCGATCGCACAACGTGTCGCCGGTGGTGGTGTCCTTGAAGCCGAGGCCGGCAACGATGTCGCCGGCCATGGCGACGTCGAGGTCCTCGCGCTGGTTGGCGTGCATCAGCAGGATGCGCCCGAGGCGCTCGCGGCGTTCCTTGGTGGAGTTGTAGACCTCGTCGCCCTTGTTGATCTGGCCCGAGTACACCCGGAAGTAGGTCAGTTTGCCGAACGGGTCGGCGACGATCTTGAACGCCAGCGCGGCGAACGGCTCGTCGATCGACGGCTTGCGGTAGAGGATCTCTTCCTCGTGATTCGGCTTGGTGCCCGACGTCGGCGGGATGTCGAGCGGGCTTGGCAGGAAGTCGATGACGGCGTCGAGCATCGGCTGGACGCCCTTGTTCTTGAACGCCGAACCACACAGGATCGGCACGAAGTCAAAGGCCAGCGTGCCCGCGCGCAGCGCCACCTTGATCTCGTCCTCGGTCACATCTTCGCCGGCGAGGTACTTCTCCATCAGGTGGTCGTCACTGGTGGCGATGGTTTCGAGCAAGTGTTCGCGGTACTCGGCAGCCTGCTCGACCATGTCGGCCGGAATGTCGACTTCGTCCCACTTGGCGCCGAGCTCCTCGTCGTGCCAGATCAACGCCTTCATCTTCACAAGATCAACGAGACCGACGAACGGCTTGTTGGACTCGGGGCCACCAGCACCAACGGGCAGGTGGATGACGGCCGGGGTGGCCTGCAAGCGATCCTTGACCATCGCGACCGTGCGGTAGAAGTCGGCACCGATGCGATCCATCTTGTTGACGAAGCACATGCGGGGAACCTTGTACTTGTTGGCCTGACGCCACACAGTCTCGGTCTGCGGCTCGACACCGGCGACCGAATCGAACACCGTGACGGCACCGTCGAGCACGCGCAGCGATCGCTCGACCTCGATGGTGAAGTCGACGTGGCCGGGGGTGTCGATGATGTTGATGCGATGGTTGTTCCAGATACAGGTGGTGGCAGCCGATGTGATGGTGATGCCGCGCTCCTGTTCCTGCGCCATGTGGTCCATGGTGGCTGCGCCGTCGTGGACCTCACCGATCTTGTAGCTCTTGCCGGTGTAGTAGAGGATGCGCTCGGTCGTGGTGGTCTTACCCGCGTCGATATGGGCCATGATGCCGATATTGCGGGTGCGCTCGAGTGGGAATTCGCGCTGAGCCATCTCTCTACTTCTCTCTCTGGGTCTTGCTGTCAGGTTGCGTCAATGCGTCGGGGGGCGCGCAGGGCCAAATTGGCCGTAGGCACGGTGTTCAATGATATCGGCGAGGTGCTGGCGTTCGCGCGGACTGCGAGCCAGCGTTACGGTGGCCGCGATGCGCCACGACGAGTACCGCAGCCACGATGCCCTCGGTCTGGCCGAACTGGTGCGGTCGAGGCAGGTGACGGCCGATGAACTGTTGGACCTGGCGCTGCAGCACACTGCTGATACCGACCAGCAGATCGCGGCGGTTGTGTACATCCAGATCGAGCGGGCTCGCCGAGCAATCGCTGACCGACTGCCCGACGGTCCATTCACGGGGGTCCCCTTCCTGCTCAAGGACCTTGGCTGCGACGCGATCGACTTCCCGACCTGCATGGGCTCGAGTCTCTATCGCGACTACCGCTACTCGGTTGACTCCGAACTGTTCACCAGACTCGAACGATCGGGCTTGGTCACCTTCGCCCGGACCACCAGCCCCGAGTTCGGCATCGGGCCAACCGCCGAAGGGGCGGTATATGCGCGTCCCACCCGCAATCCGTGGAATCCTGGCCATGTTGCCGGCGGCTCGTCCGCCGGGTCGGCAGCAGCCGTGGCAGCCGGAATCGTGCCGATCGCCCACGGCAGCGATGGCGGGGGATCGGTACGCATCCCCGCCTCGTCCTGCGGCCTGTTCGGGTTGAAGCCAACACGTGCCCGTCTTCCCGACGGCCCATCAGTCGGCGAGGGCTGGGCCGGAATGGCCATCGACGGCTTCTTGACCCGCAGCGTTCGCGACACCGCTGCCCTGATCGATGCAACCCACGGGCCCGACCTGGGCACGCCGTATCATGCGCCACCACTTCAGGGAACACTGCTCGACGCGATCGCCACGCCCCCGCGTCGTCTGCGGATTGCGTACTCGACACTGTCGTTCACCGGAGACCCGGTGCATGGCGATTGCCGGGATGCGGTCAACGACACCGCCGCGTTGTGCGCGCGACTCGGCCACGAGGTGGTCGAGGCCGATCCCGAGGTGGAGATCAACCGGTTCATGCGGGCCTGGACCAACATCGTCGCGTGCGGCACCGAGTTGACGGTTCGGTCGCGCCTGGCCGAACTTGGTCGCGCGGCGCGTCCTGACGAACTCGACGGCGTCACACGCGGTGCCGTTGCGCTGGGTCGAACGATTTCCGGTGGGGACTATCTGGATGCAGTCAACATCGTGCACGAGATCGGCCGGCGGATGGCCCGCTTCCTCGCCGACGAGCGCGGATTCGACATGCTGCTGACGGCGACGCTCGCCGAGCCGCCCGCCGAAATCGGGCGGTTCAAGCCCGACAACGACGACTTCATCGACTATCGGCTGGGTCCTCGCGGAGTATTGGCCTATTCGCCGTTCACAGCGCTGGCCAACGGCACGGGCCAACCGGCGATGTCGGTGCCGATGTGCTGGAATGCTGCCGGTCTGCCGATCGGAACCCACTTCATGGCCCGTGCCGGTGACGAAGCCCTGCTGCTGCAACTCGCCGCCCAACTCGAACAGGCCGACCCCTGGTTCAGCCGCGTCCCGTCGCTGTAGCCAGCGTTTGACGACTGGCCCCGACACGGGCTGGAGTCATCAGACGCACGAATTGATCGTCGCGGCTTTGGCCAGGGCGATGCGGCGCAGCGGCGGCAGGGTCGGCGGGGGCTGCTTGCGGGGTGGAAGTTCGCGTAGCAGTTGTGTCGACGCCTGAGTGATAGTCAGCACGGCCCGCTCGAACGCGGCTTCGGTAGCCGGCGAGGTCTTCTGCACACCGCTGATCTTGCGCACATACTGGCGAGCGGCGGCTTCGATCTCCTGCGATGTGGCCAATGGCTCCAACCCTCGCAGGGTGGTGATGTTGCGGCACATGCCGCGATAGTACGACCGCACCGTCGCGTTGGCGAGGCGGCCACACACCGCTGCCCCAACAGCCGCCTCAACAGGCAGGACGCCAACCCGCTCGCGGCGCACCATGCAGAGTGCGCAACTGGCGTCACCCGCCACGACCGTATCAACACCCCCAAACTTCCGAAAGAAGGAACCAATGAGCAATGTGCCGGAAGGAGCGCAGCTGTCTGACGACGGCCAGTACTGGTGGGACGGCGAGAACTGGCAGCCCGTGGAGGGTGCCAACGCGGACGATCCCAACAGCCAAGGCGCCACTGACCCCGCCGAGGTCACCCCGGAGGAGCTGCAGCCGGTGGGCGACCAAGGTGTCGAGCCGGGAGACGAAAGCCTGCTCGACGAACGGCTGAAGCTCTACTTCGAGCCCGACTACGACGGTGTCGAGGACGACTACAGCTACGCAGAACAAGCCGAGACCATGGACGACTCGCAGTACACAGGCAACAACGAGGGAGGGAACTGACGTGGGCGACATCGGTGATGTCTGGAATGCCGTCAAAGACGTGGCCACGCTGTTCGGCAGCGGGCAGAGCCAGGCGATGGGCACCAGGGCGTTCGCCTGCCCTGCCAACGTGCAGCCGGGTGAGCTCGACTGGACCAATGCCCAAGAGGGCACGTTGACCATGAGTGTGAACCTGACCAACAGGGCACGCGAGTGGTTCGGAATGTCGTCTGGTTGCAGCCTTCGACTTGGGGTGATTTGGCAGTACGGAGGCACGTCGACCGAACACCCCGGTCTCTACCTGCACGACGCCTACTTGTGGGCCGTGCTCGACTACTCGAGTGCGGGAACAAGTTTCACCGTGACTGGAAGTTTCGGCGATGCCGTGCCAGTCGGCAACTCCGCAGAACTATCAGGCCAGATCAACATGAACCTGAGCTACGCGGGCATGCACTGGGAGCAACGGCAGTACGACATCCGAATCCGTGGGAACGGCTACGGAAGGATGAGACAGATCTAGAGCTGCGCTTGCGATGCACGACGTGTGACGATTGCCGCCATTGGTGCTCAATCGCACCGGTCGACGCGCCGATAGTGACGTATGACATCGATGCCGGCACAGTCACCGTGGCCGGCACCGACGCCGGCCGATGTCGCGGCACGCGTCGCGGCCGAGCAGGCGGCCTCGGTGGAGCATGATGCACCTTCCGGGCGCACCATCGCAGGCTTGCTCAGCACGGCGAAACGTCTCAGCAGTCGCGCCGAGCGCGCGGCACATGCGGCGGCCAAGCAGGAGCAGAGGATCAGTGATGAGCTCGCCGATCTGCCAGCTGGGTGGTTCATACAGAACTCCTTCGCCCCGCTCGACGTTGGAGGCGATGATCATCACATCGATCATTTGGTGGTCGGTCCTGGCGGCGTTTTCAGCATCCACCTCGAGCATCAGCCCGGGGCGAGGGTCTGGGTCAGCGAGCACAAAGTGACCATCAACGGACGAGACACAGAGGACCTTCGCACGGCACGATTCGAGGCACGGTACGCCGGCGGGCTGCTGACCGATGCATGTGGATTCAATGTCACCGTGCAATCCGTACTCGTGCTGATCGATGCAGCCACCGTGCAGACACTGAGTTGCCCGGCCGAGGTGCATGTGCGCACCCAACACGACATCCGCGATTGGCTCTGTAAGCAGCCAAGTCGTCTTGACGCCGGTACGGTGAGAGCCGTGATCGAGTGTGTTCGACGCGTTCACACATGGCCCGGCGACTCATTCGTCGGCCTGCTTGAATAGGGCGGTGATCCGACGGGACCGGCAACACGCCATGCGATGGATTGTTGTGGTCGCCATCGCAATTGTCGGTGCGAGTTGTGCAGGTGATGCGTCGGCACCCGTCGGTTCGCTCACGTCGGCGACGAACCCAAGCCAAACGACATCCACAACGCAAGCTGCGCTCGGTCCAGATGCACCGGCGCCCACTGCTGCCGGTCAAACCGCAGTCGCATCGACAATCGCCGCGCCCCTCGACCCCGCGATCGAGCAGGCCGTGAAGCAGGCCGTCCAAGATTTTTTCGCTGACTACATGGCCTGCGGACAGGCTCCGGCCCAATGCCACGCTGCCGACTTTCACTCCACTCGCGGTACTGCGGTGGGTCAGGGAACGGTTTACTTTCAGGGCCTGGCCGCCCGTGGTGAATACTTCGCATCGGATCTGCGCGGCTCATACGTGGTCACACAATCCGTCGCGCTCGACGACCCGACCAGTGCGATCACCTTCTCATGCTGGTACGACGCCTCGATCCTGCTCGGTCCGCTCAACTCCAGCGGTCAGCCAACCGTGCTGAACGACACCATCATCAGCGTGCGCGAGAAGCAGGCCCTGTACTTCGACGGTGCTGCTTGGAAGGTTGGCGAGGCGGCCACCGTGCAGGATCTTGGTGACGGCAACCAGTGTCCACCCTCAGACGCCTGAACTACGCACGAGGTTCGAGCACGACTACGGGGATCTGACGTGAGGTCCTTCTTTGATAGCCCGCGTAGTTGGCGTGCTTGGCGGTCAGGGTCTCCCACAAGCGTGTGCGCTCGTCGCCCTCGGCCACTCTGGCGCTCATCGTTCGATGCGATCCGCTCATCACCACCTCGACATCCGGGTTGACGACGAGGTTGCTGTACCACATCGGATCGCGATCGTCGCCGCCATAGGAGGCGACCAGAACCACGTTCTCACCTTCGACGAGCGGGCTGGTCAACATCGTCGAGCGAGGCTGACCCGACTTACGCCCGACGGTGGTGAGTTTGACCACCGGCATGCCGCTGGCCGTGCCGATGACCTTGCCCCCCGATACATCGAACACGACCTGATGGAATCGTGTCACTGCCTTGAAAACGGCATCTTTCGGAACCATGACTGCCTCCCACATGCCCGACCGCCAGCGTACCGCCGCGCGTCGCCGACAATTTTCGTAC
>JAYTZE010000328.1:0-1658 GCA_043742385.1 Ilumatobacteraceae bacterium | reverse complement strand
GCGGGATGCCAGCGAGGATAGCGACCAACGTCGTCGCCGAGCGCAGGCGCCACCGAAAGCAGCATGTCGAACGAATACGTGCACGAGTACGATCGACCTTTCATGGCTGATCCCCTCGTCATCGTGGCCGAGCTGCTGGCACCAGCGTTTGTGGCCGTTGCTGGTGGCGATGGCGCTGTGGACCCGGTGGTGCGCCCCAGCGATCGGGCCGACGCGCAGGCCAATGGAGCACTGGCACTGGCCAAACAACTGGGTCGCAAGCCGCGTGACGTCGCCGACGATGTCGTGGCCGCCGCCGATCTGGCCGGCAAGGCGACGCTGGAGGTTGCCGGGCCGGGTTTCATCAACGTCACGTTCGACGAATCGTTCCTGAACGAACTGCTGGCGTCACTCGCACACGACGAGCGACTTGGCGTGCGGATGGCGATGCTCACCGAGCGGGTGGTGGTCGACTACTCGGCACCCAACATCGCCAAGGAGATGCACATCGGGCATCTGCGCACCACGGTGATCGGTGATGCGCTGGTACGCATGCTCGAGTTCGTCGGCCACACCGTGATCCGCGAGAACCACGTCGGCGACTGGGGCACGCCGTTCGGCATGCTGATCGAGCACCTGATCGATCTCGGTGAGACCGAGGCCGCGGCCGGACTGAGCGTCGGCGATCTCGACGGCTTTTACAAGCAGGCCAGGGCAAAGTTCGATTCCACCGAAGCGTTCCAGGTTCGGGCCCGCAACCGTGTCGTGCTGTTGCAGGGCGGTGAGCGCGAGACCCTGCGGCTGTGGAAGCTGCTCGTCGATCTCAGCATGCGCTACTTCAATCGCCTCTATCGAAAGATGGGCGTTCTGCTGACCGACGACAACCTCGCCGGCGAAAGCATGTACAACGACCTGCTGCCCGAAGTCGTCGAGCGGCTGCGCACCGCAGGCCTGCTGCAGCAGAGCGACGGCGCCGATGTCGTCTTCCCGCCCGGATACACCAATCGTGAAGGCGATCCGTTGCCATTGATCGTGCAGAAGCGGGGTGGAGGCTTCAACTACGGCACCAGCGATCTGGCCTGCGTGCTCGACAGAGTCGAGCGGGTCAAGGCCACCTTGCTGCTCTACGTCGTGGGTGCCCCACAGTCGCAGCACCTGTCGATGGTGTTCGACGTTGCCGCGATGGCGGGCTGGCTGCGACCACCCGCGCGGGCCGTTCACGTCGCCTTCGGCAATGTGCTTGGCACAGATCGCAAGATGTTGAAGAGCCGCGAAGGTGAGCCGGTGCGGTTCGTCGATGTCGTCGACGAAGCGATCGAGCGTGCGACAGCGTCGGTACGCGAGAAGAACCCTGACCTGCCACCCGACGAGCAGATCGACATCGGTCGCATGGTCGGCATCGGCGCGCTGAAGTACGCCGACCTGTCGACCGACCGGATCAAGGACTACGTCTTCGACTGGGATCGCATGCTGGCGTTCGAGGGCAACACGGCGCCGTATCTGCAGTACGCCCATGCCCGGATCCGCTCGATCCTGCGCAAGGCCGGCGAGGCAGGGTCAGGCGAGGGATCCGAGCCAGCGTTGGGTGCAGAAGAGCGGAATCTGATCTTGCAGCTCCTGCAGTTCGACGCGGCCATCCACGACACGCTCGACAAGTACAGCCCGCATCGGTTGTGCAC
>JAYTZE010000327.1:0-3503 GCA_043742385.1 Ilumatobacteraceae bacterium | reverse complement strand
GTGCGGATGGGTGCCAAAAATAGGATCGAACGCGACGCAAGTCGACTCGGAGACGTCTCCGTCGACCGTCGCGGCGCTGGCCTGTCTGGTCGGCGCATGAGAAGGGAATGTCCGAATGACCGACGACCAACACGATCAGCTGTCGCTGGCCGCTTCACCTGCGCCAGCGCAGGTGGAGGACTCAGCCGACTTTCAGCCCAGCGAGAACGAATCGACCACTGACGGCACGGAATCCATCGGTGAGCCGACGGTTCGCACTGGCGGCCCAAAACGTCGCCGGGGTTCACGAGGTGGTCGCAACCGCAAGAAGCCCTCTGCTGCGGCCGGTGGCGAGCCCGATGAGTACGACGACGACGGTGATGCCGGCGACGGCGATGTGGCGGACACCGACGACGCATCTGATGCCGAGTCGTCAACAGCTGAGTTGTTCGAGAGCAGTACCGATCCCGAGCTACCGAAGCGCCTGGCCGAAGGTCGCCCATCGGTAGCGGCGGCCGAGCGCGCCTTGGTGCGCAAGCCGCAGATTGGCGACACCCGTCCTGCTCCGCCAGGGTCGGTACCGGTGCCAGCTGCCGTGAAGCCACCGCAGCCTCGCGGCGAGCGCAACCGCAACGATCGACAGAGGTCTGACAAGCCAAAGGCCGACCGTCAGCCACAACCGGAAGCGACCGATGGCCAAGCTGCGACCGATGGCCAAGCTGCGACCGATGCAGCCAAGAAGAAGCGACGCCGCGGGGTGAAGGGCCCAAAGCCGGTCGGCTCGACGATGGAAGTAGACCTCGATGCCGACACCATCGAACGACGCCGCGGGCGCGAGCGCAATGGCCGCCCGATCGGTCGGTACCTCATGGCCGTGCAGGTGCGCCCGACTTTGACGCAGGTCGCCGTACTCGAGGGTCGCAACCTCATCGAGCACTATGTCAGCCGCCCAGCCGACGACGTCAGCCAGATCCACGGCAACATCTATCTCGGCAAGGTGCAGAACGTGTTGCCCGGTATGGAGGCTGCGTTCGTCGACATCGGCACACCGAAAAACGCCGTGTTGTATCGCGGCGACGTGCAATACGACCCGGAAGACATCGTCGAGAAGTCGGGTCAGATGCGCATCGAACAGATGCTGCGACCGAAGCAGTTGGTGCTGTGTCAGGTCACGAAGAACCCGATCAGCGCCAAGGGAGCGCGGTTGACCCAAGAAGTGTCGCTGCCCGGCCGCTTCGTGGTGCTGATCCCCAACTCGAAGACATACGGCATCTCCAAGCGACTACCCGACGATGTGCGCAAGCGGTTGCGCAACATTCTCGACCGGGTCAAGCCCGCCCAACACGGTCTGATCGTGCGCACGGCCGCCGAGAACGCCAACGAACACGAACTGCGCGCCGATATGACCCGGCTGCTCGATCAATGGAACGTGATCGAGGCCAAGGCAAAGAAGGCCAACAGCCCCACGCTGCTGTACCGCGAGCCCGAGCTTGCGGTGCGCGTCATCCGTGAGGAGTTCAACGCCGAGTATCGCGGTGTGATCATCGACGATCTTCGTCTGTTCGAGGACGTACGCGACTACGTGGCTGCGTTCAACCCCGACCTCGCCGACCGAATCGAGTATTTCGACGCGGCCGCCGAGGGCCTACCGCTGTACGAACGCCAGCACATTCACGAACAGCTACACAAGGCGCTCGATCGCAAGGTGTGGTTGCCCAGCGGCGGTTCGCTCATCATCGAGCACACCGAAGCCTTGACGGTGATCGACGTCAACACGGGCAAGAACGTCGGAACCTCCAACCTCGAAGAGACGGTGTTCCGCAACAACCTCGAGGCAGCTGAAGAAGTCGCTAAGCAACTGCGACTTCGAGACATCGGCGGCATCGTCGTGATCGACTTCATCGACATGGAGATCAAAGACAACCGCCGCAAGGTCGTGGATGCGTTCCGGTCAGCTCTTGCCCGCGACAAGACCCGCACGCAGGTCTTCGACATCACTGACCTCGGGTTGGTCGAGATGACTCGCAAGCGCATCGGCGAGGGTCTGCTGGTCAACTTCGCCGATCAATGCCCGAACTGCGATGGTCGCGGCGTCATCATCGATCATTCGCTCCTGGAATGATGTGGGCCCGTTGTTGTCAGCCCTTGGCCCGATAGGATCGCATGGCTATGTACGCAGTGATCGCATCCGGTGGCAAGCAGGCCAAAGTCTCAGAGGGCGAGCAGGTCCACGTTGAACTGCTCGACGCCGAGCAGGGCAGCGAAGTATCGCTGACCCCTGTGTTGGTCGTCGACGGTGACATCGTGCTGGCCACCCCGTCGCAGCTGTCCGGGGCCTCGGTCACGGGCAAAGTGGTCGGTTGGGCCCAGGGCCCCAAGATCGACGGCTTCACATACAAGAAGCGTACGAATCAGCGACGTCGCTTTGGTCATCGCCAGAAGTACCACGTCATCGAAATCACCTCGATCAAGAAGGGCTGAACCAAGATGTCAAAGACCAAAGGTGGCGGTTCAACCCGCAACGGGCGCGACTCCAACGCACAGCGCCTTGGGGTCAAGGTCTTCGGTGGAAGCCAGATCCATGCCGGCACGATCATCGTTCGGCAACGTGGCACCAAGTTCCACCCCGGCCGCAACGTCGGCATCGGTGGCGACGACACTCTGTTCGCTCTCACCGATGGGGCAGTGAAGTTCGGTACACGAGGCGGCCGCAAGGTCGTCGACGTCGAAACCCTCGCCTGAACCCGGTCGGGGTGTGTCGACACACTCCGTCAGAGATGGGTGTCGATGCCTTGGGGCAGTCGAGCGGCGTCCCATCCGAGTAATACGACGGCTTGGCGGCAGGCGAATCGGTCGGTCATGCCGCCGACGTACGCCACGGCATCGTGCAGCGCTGCCGCGCTGCCGGGATCGACCTCGCTGACATCGGGTAGCAGGTGCGGATGAGCTGCGTAGTGCTCGACCATCGCCTGCAGCAGCGAAATCACGGATCGAGCCTGCTCCTGCGAGGCCGGGCGCAGGTACACGTTGTCGTAGTTGAACTTGCGGAAGGCGGCTAGCGCCTCGGCCGCATCAGCCGTCATTCCGACTCGCCCGCTCTGGCTTGCGGCATGGATCATCGCGGTGATGAACGCACCGAGTTGTTGGCTGCGTCGCTCGCCACACCGGTCGCGGACGATCGCAGGCAGGGCTTCGGGTGTGACGATCCGTGCCGCCACGGCATCCTCGAAGTCGTGGCATACGTAAGCGATGCGGTCGGCCCAGCTGACCGTTTCGCCCTCCGGTGTCATCGGTGCGGGCCGCGACCACGAGTGGTTGCGGATGCCGTCGAGCGTCTCGGTGCACAGGTTGAGCGGGATGAGTGTGACGTTGGCGCCCCACACCGCATGGTCGTATCCGCCCTCGACATATGGCGTGAGGGCGTCCTCGCTGGCATGCCCGCCGGGACCGTGACCGCAGTCGTGCCCGAGCGCGATGGCCTCGGTCAGTGCCACGTTGAGCCCGAGCGCCCTTGCGATCGACGT
>JAYTZE010000326.1:0-14469 GCA_043742385.1 Ilumatobacteraceae bacterium | reverse complement strand
GCGTCTTCGTAGTCGGGCTGCACGCGCACCCGGAACTCATCGTGCTCGGCGAGTAGACCGAGCAGTTCACGGCGTGCGAAGTCGAAGTCGTGGTACTTTCCGCCGGTCACCAACACGACGTCGATCCGCCGACCTGGGGCGGCGACGTTGCTCAGAAGTTGACTCGCTTCATGAACCCGCCGTCGACCGTAACGTTCACGCCGTTGATATGACGGGCCCGCTCGGATGCCAAGAACACCACCGTGTCGGCAACATCGGAAGCCGTTCCCAGTTCGCCGCCTGGATGGTTCTTGGCTGAGGCCTCGAAGAATTCAGGCTTGGCCTGCTTGACGCGATCCCAATCGCCGCCCTCGATGAAGATCGGGCCCGGTGAAACCACGTTGCAGCGCACACCCTTGGCGCCCAGCACCTGTGCTTGACCGAGCGTCCAGTTGACCACCGCCGCCTTGAAGGCGCTGTAGCTGTTGGAACCACTGGCAAAGTGCTCAGCGCTGGCTGTCGTGCCGATACTGATCACCGAGCCGCCGCCGTCGATCAGGGCTGGGGCCGCCGCGTCGACGCCGTGAACCAGCGCCATGATGTCGATGTCGAAGTTGTTCTTCCACGCCTCGAACGATTTGGCCGGTTTGCCCGAGGTGTTGTGCACGTAGATGTCGAGGCCGCCCAATGCTTCGATCGCCGAGGCGATGAACTTGCGCAGCGACTCGCTGTCGGCGGCATCGGCGGTTGCGCCGAACACTGTGCCGCCGCCGGCGCTGAGTTCGGCGACCGCCTTGTCGACCTCCTCGGCGTTGCGTGCGCAGAGTGCGACGGACGCCCCCTCGGCGAGGAACAATTCAACAATGGCCCTGCCGATACCCTTGGTCGCCCCTGTAACGAGTGCTTTCTTTCCAGTAAGTCCGAGGTCCACGGCACAGCTCCTTTGATGTCCAACTAATTTCCAGCATAGTGTTGCACTGCGGCCTGGCCGTCAGGAAACCCAACGCGCCGTAGGGGCCGCCCGTGTCGACGCCGACTCTCGAAAAGGATCCAGGTGGAAGACGTTGCTTCATTTTGCGCACGGGCCGAGACCTGGCTCGGGGCACGCGCTCCCCGACGCGCCGTCGTCGACGAAGTCGAGAAGGCGTGGGGCCATGGCGAGTTCTCCGTGACCGTGTTCCACGACACACCGGTCGAAGCCGAGCGGGCGTTCCTCGCTCAGTACCAGTCGTGGAATCGTGAACGCACTGAGGCTGGATTCGGAGCAATCGCGCTGTCGCCGGAATACGGCGGGCTTGGTCTCAGCAAGGCGCACGAGCGCGCCTACGTCGAAGTCGAATCGCAGTACGAGGTGCCCAGAGACCACGAAGTCGTCGCTGTCACCTCGAAGTTGATTGCCCCGACGATCGAGAAGTTCGGCACGGCTGAGCAGCGGGAACGATGGGTCGCCCGATTCGCGCACTGCAAGGAGTTCTGCTGCCAACTGTTCTCCGAGCCGGGCGCCGGCAGCGACCTGGCAGGCCTGTCGACCAAGGCCGTGCGCGACGGCGACGAGTGGGTGATCGACGGTCAGAAGGTGTGGACGTCGACGGCAAATCTTTCCCCGTGGGGTTTCGCTATCTGTCGCACCAACCCCGACGTGCCCAAGCATGCCGGCATGACAGCGTTCATCGTGCCGCTCGATGCACTGGGGCTTGAGGTCCGACCGATTCGGCAGATGACAGGCGGGGCATCATTCAACGAGGTGTTCCTCACGGGCGTTCGGGTCGGCGACGACATGCGCATCGGCGAGGTCGGCGATGGCTGGAAGGTGGCGCTGACGATCCTCGGCTTCGAACGCGAGACCAGCGGGCATGGACGGCGTGGCGGCAACTTCGATGATCTGCTCGGTCTGGCCCGGCATGCCAGGCGTTCCGACGATCCCGTGATGCGCCAGCAGCTCGCTCGCGTGTACTGCAGGGAGAAAGCCCGCGATTGGGGTATTGCCCGGGCCGCAGCGGCGACCAATCGCACCGGAACTGCAGGGCCGGAGGGCTCGATCAGCAAGTTGATGTGGACCGACACTCTGCGCCTGATCAGCGATATCGCCGGTGAACTGCTGGGTCCGGCCATGACAGCCGACACCGGGGAGTGGGGCACCTTCGGTTGGAACGAGCATTTGCTCGGCTCACCCGGCTACCGCATTGCTGGCGGCAGCGACGAGATTCAGCGCAACATCATCGGCGAACGAGTGCTCGGGCTACCTGGCGAATCACGCGTCGACCGCGACGTCCCGTTCAGTCAGCTGAACAAACGCGTGAGCCAGCACGCCTTCGGCGTGCCGTCTCACCCACGACCAGCGGATAGCGCGAATTAACGGGACAGCACCGTGCAGGTGCTCAATCCCGGAGCGCCGTACACCTGGGTGAACGCGGTCTGCGGATCATCGGGCACCTGACGGCCATCGGCCCGGTTCTGCAACTGCAGTACGCATTCGATCACCTGCCGCAACCCGCTGGCGCCGATCGGCTCGCCGTTGGCGATACATCCACCATCGGTGTTGACCGGCAGGCGACCCTCGATCTCCAACGCGCCACTCATGATCAGGTCACCCTGTTCACCGTGTTCGCAGAGCCCACATTCAGCGAGGTGCATCAGTTCGGCGCCGGCCTCGGTGTCTTGGATCTGGGCCACGTCGATATCGCTCGGCCCCACGCCGGCAGTCTCGAACGCGGCGGCTGCTGCGAACACCGTGGCCCCTGGGGTGATCTCAGCGGCCAGCGACGGGCTGAACACCTCGAACGTGCCGTACTTGCGCGTGCGGAACTCGACTGCCCGAAGCCACACCGGATCGTCGCGGAGCTGCTTGGCCTTCTCCGGTGATGCGAGCACCACCGCTGCAGCACCTTCGCTGGGGCTGCAGAACATGTACTTGGTTAGCGGGTCATTGACCATGTCGGCATCGGCAATGGCGTCGACGCTGAGTGCGTTGCGCCGCCATGCGTTGGGATTGCGGACACCGTTGCGCAGCGCCTTTGCCGACAGTTCGGCAAGTAACCGCGGGTCGAGATCATGGTCGGCGAGATAACGCTGAATCTTCATGCCGAAGAACTGCGTGGTGACCATCATCCCGTCCTCGCCATACCACTCGCCGATGCCGTACTCGGCGGGGTCGGCTGCGAAGGCACCACGCTCGTGCTTGTCGAAGCCGACCGCCAGCGCGAGATCGGCCATGCCTGCCTCGATCGCGTTTGCCGCAGCCAGCAGCGACGAGCCACCCGTCGCACAACCGTTGTACACGCTCATGAACGGTGTGCCGGTGAGCCCGAGTTCCTTGACCAGCGCGTCGGCGTGCCCGCCGTCCTTGCTGCCACCGGCGGCGAAGTCGATGTCGGCCCATTCGACGTTGGCGTCGGCCAACGCCCCTCGGGACGCGACCAAGGCCATCTCTCGCGCGGAGATGTCGAACCGACCGAACGGATGAAGACCGACTCCAACGATTGCGACGTCCATTACCTCATCTCCTCTTTCGGTTCGAACCAGAAACTCAACGGGGTGACCGTCGGGTCGATTACGACCTGCACCGCATCGCCGATCTTCCAACCATCGATCGTCTTGCCACGCAGTCGGCCCTCGACCTTCACCGGACCAAGGTCCACATACGCGAGCGCGAACGGCTCGTAGGGCGACGCGGCGAGGTACGGCGCCTTCGGTGCGAATCGTTGCACCGTCCACGTCCATACCGACCCAGTTCGCGGCAACGCGACTTCGCTGACGGAATTGCTGCCGCATCGAGGACATCCCGACTGCGCAGGGAAGGTTTGCGTTCCGCACTCGCTGCACGCGCTGCCGACCAGATACGGATCGCCGTCGCTCGTGCTGATGAGCTGTCGGCGTTGGTCTGTCGTGTCGATCACTCGGTCGATGTTACGTTCCGATCGCCCAGACCAACCTAACTCGGGAGAAGCAGATGGACCTCGGACTGGCAGGTAAGACCGCACTCGTCACCGGGGCGTCACGCGGTATCGGCCGCTTCATTGTCGAGCGACTGCTCGCCGAGGGTATGCACGTCGCCTTCTGCGCTCGCAACCCCGAAGGCGTCGCCGAGGCTGCGGCAGAGCTCGGCACCGACGCCATCGGCGCAGCCGTCGACGTCGAAGATTCGGAAGCGGTCACTGCGTGGGTCGACGACTCGGCGGCACGATTCGGCAGCGTCGATGTCGTCGTCACCACGACCAGTGCCAAGGGGGGAATCCCTCCGTCGCTCGAGGGCTGGCGACGAAGTTTCGATGTCGACGTACTCGGCACGGTCAGCACGATCGACGCCGCGCTGCCGCACCTCCGCGCTGCCGGAGCCGGCAGCATCGTGCAGCTCGGAACCAGTGCATCGATCGAGTACCACCACTTCCCCGGCGGCGGCTACAGCTATGGGGCGATGAAGGCCGGCTTGATCAACTACATCTCGCACCTGGCGAAAGAGACGTATGCAGAGGGCATTCGCGCCAACGTCGTGTCCCCCGGACCGGTCTACATCGACGGTGGGTCATGGGAGCGCATCAAGGACCGAATGCCCGACTACTACGCGCAACACGTCAACCAACATCCGGCCGGACGGTTGGGTCGACCCGACGAGATCGCCAACGTCGTCGCGTTCCTGGCCAGCCCGATGTCGTCGTGGGTCAACGGTCAGAACATCGTCGTCGACGGCGGGTTCACCCAACGCGTCGCCTTCTAGCAACGCCGCCTCCGGTCGCTCAGCGTGTCACGCGACCGCCAGTGACATACTTCGCCCGTGAACGAAGCCACGCAGAACACGATGCGGCTCGCCGCGATCTGGCGTTATCCCGTGAAGTCACTCCAGGGAGAGTCGCTGTCCGAAGGACTGCTCGACAACAACGGACTGCGCGGTGACCGGAGCTGGGGTATCCGCGACGAGGCCACCGGCAAGATCCTCACTGGCCGGCGCGAGCCGCAGCTGCTCCTCGCTGCTGCGTCCCTCGCCGACGACGGTCAACCCGACATCGTGCTGCCATCCGGCGAGGTGTGTCGCGGGGCGGGGGTTGAGACCGACGCCGCCCTTTCTGACTGGCTCCATCGGCCCGTCACGCTGGTCGGGGCTGTCGACGCGCCGGGCGGCGAGGCCGAGTACTTCGCCGACGCCACGGACGACACGAGCCAAGCCATTGCGTGGACCATGCCACCGGGTCGGTTCGTGGACGCCTCGCCGGTCTTGGTGTTGACGACTGCAAGCCTTCGGACGGGAGCGGCTTTGTATCCCGCCGGAGATTGGAACGTGCGTCGATTCCGACCAAACCTGCTGGTCGACGTGGACGTCGCGGCCGAAGCCGAGAAGTGGGTCGAGGACGGCTGGTGCGAGCACGACGTCAACATCGGCTCGGTCGTGGTCGTGCCTCGTCAAGGATGCACCCGCTGCACGATGGTGACTCGACCGCAGCCCGAGCTCGACCGCGACCTCGGCATCTACAAGACCGTCGCCCGCCATCACGGCGGTACTTTCGGCGTCTGGACGGAGGTGCAGGCACCGGGAGCCGTGAGTGTCGGCGACCTTGTGACCGTCGCAACGTAAGCGGGGTGCGTGGGCGCCGCTGGCTAGACGATGTTGAGGGCGTCGAGGAACTTCTCGGCGATGGACGCGTCGCCTTCGATCGTGCAGGCATCGCGCCACTCGGTTCGCTTCGTGCCCCACAGCACGAAGTCGTGAGCGCTCGAAGTCACCGTGACATCGGCCGGACCATCGTCGGCGGTCACCGAGATGGCGTCGCCATCGCGAGCGATTCGCCACGATGCGCCGCCGGGTCCGGTCAGCGCCAAGCAGACCGCGCCGTCCAGCTGTTGCTCCAACCCCGGCTGCATCTGTGGAAGGCCGGTCAACATCCACCCGACTGCAGGAGCCACCAAGTCGTCGTCGACCGCTGGCAGGGCACGAGATACCGGACCGGTCGGCTGCAGCAGATCGATCCGCAGATGGCAGTAGTGGTCGAACGCGAAGGCATCGGCGAGTTGATTCATCGGATAGCTCCCGAGATCAGCCAAGGGGATGACTGTCGATGACAACGGCTCGTCTTGCAGTGCGGTCAGCACCGCTACCGCACCGTCGCAGTACTGCAGATACTCGTCGAGGACCGCCGCGTTCGACCAGTCCTTGCGTGGTTCGACAAGCAGGTCCATCACGCGCTCCGCAGGAAGGTTGAGCGGCTCCGCGGGCGGCGGTGACGGCTCGACAACCTCCTTGAAGTTCGAACTCATGTGAGCAACAAGATCCTTGACAGTCCAGCCCTGACAGCCACTCGGCATCGACCATTCATCACCGGTGAGACTCGACAGCACCGCCTTCACTTCATCCACACTCCTTGCGGCCGAGGCCAGTCCTTCTCGAGACATGTTCGCTCCTGACTACGTGAGTTCGGCAGCACGTTCAGCCGCCAGCGTCATGATGTGCTTGTTGCCCTGGCTCCACAGCACCTGAAGTTTCTTGCCGGAGATCCGCCAGCCTTCCGCCGCGCGCACGAGTTGATCGGAGTAGATACCGCCGATCGTGAACATCGAGTCGCCAGAATCGTTGACGAGATAGTGGTCGGCACGCACGTAGGCGTGACAGGTCGCGATGTCGCCGTCGATCTCGAAGCGAAGATTGCTCAGCGTGTGCTGAGACGCGTCGAGCCCGGGGAACAGTCGTGTACCACGAGCCACCCAGGCGTCGGCCGACATCGGACCGTACGATTCGAGTCGCCACGACCGGTAGTCGACCTCGATGTGTTCGGTGAACACCGACCGGTACAGAACCCAGTCGCGCGTGTCGATGCCTGCCGCGAAACGAGCCATCGTCTCGGCGATGTTCATGCGATCTTCGACCGATACCCCCATCGCCCTCGAATGTACTGTGATCGATGCCATGGAACCTTGTCGAGTGCTCGCCGTTACGGGAGGACACAGCTTCGACCTCGACGCGTTCCGGTCGATGTTCACCGAGATCTGCGATCAGCGAGGCTGGGTGTGGGCGCATTCCGTGCAGCCCTCAGCCCAGCAATGGTTCGACGCAGCCCACGCCGGGCAGTGGGATGCAATCGTCTGTCACGACGTCCCTGGCCTGTCCCTGAAGCGCGGCGAGCCGCCGCGACCGGTTGGGCCCACCGATGAGCAGAAGCGAGCGATCACGTCGCTACTCGACAGCGGGCAGGGCATGGTCATCACCCATCACTCGCTCGCGGGGTGGCCGGCCTGGGATGGCTGGGCGACGGCGGTCGGTGGGCGCTTCAACTACGCACCGGGGCCGCTGTACGGGCAGGACTGGCCGTCGTCGGGCACGCGCATCGAGACCTACACCGCACACGTCGTCAACCCCGCCCATCCGGTCTGCGAAGGCGTCGGCGACTTCACGTTCACCGACGAGTTGTACTGCTGCCCGATCTTCGACGATGCCGTCGTGCCACTGCTGCGTTCCGATGCCGACTTCGACCCCGGCCTGTTCGTCTCGACGTACGAGCATGTGTTGGTCGGCGAAGAAGCCGCCCCGAAGTCGGTCGGGCATCCGCAGCCCAGCAACCTCATCGGTTGGGCCACAGTCGGCTGTCGCAGCCCCATCGTGTACATCCAGCCGGGTGACAGTGCCACGACATTCTCGATCCCTCAATATCGCCGTCTGCTGGCCAACGCCGTCGCCTGGGTGGCCTCACCTGCTGCGCACGAGTGGGCTGCAGCGAACCCCGTTGCCATCGATTAGAATTACTTGAACGTCAAACTATCGAGCCAAAGCAAACATGCGGAGAGGCACGCCATGACCGCGACTCCACTCACCGATGTCGCCCAGCGATTGCTCGCCAACGTCGATGCCGAGCACGGCGACTACGGCGACGCGATATTGAACGTGCCGGTTGCCCGCTATCGCGATGAGGACCGCTTCCAACAAGAGCTGGAGCAGATCTTTCGTCGCAGTCCGCTGTTGGTTGCCCTGTCGTGTGACATCCCCAGTGCAGGCGACTACACCACGCTGGTCATCGCCGAGCGGCCCATCATCGTGGTACGCGGCGACGATGGCGTAGCCCGCACGTTTCTCAACGTGTGCCGCCATCGCGGCGCACAGGTGGCCGACGGCTGCTTCGGCCACACCCGGCGGTTCACATGCCCCTACCACTTCTGGGTGTACGACACGCGAGGCGCCCTGGTCGGCAACACCGACCGACAGGCATTCGAGGGACTTGATGTAACCGGCCTGGTCGAGCTGCCAGCCGCCGAGCGTTGCGGCGCAGTGTTCGCAGTGCTGACTCCGGGGCTGACGTTCGACGTCGACGAGTGGCTTGGTGACATGGCCTCGTCACTGGCCTATCTGCAACTCGAGAAGCTGCATCGGCACGACGTCGAGACTGTGCTCGACAGCGGCAACTGGAAGGCCACGGCCGACGGCTACGTCGACGGCTATCACCTCGGCTTCTTGCACCGCGACACCATCGGCACCAAGTCGATCACCAATCGCAATACGTATGACCTCTATGGCCCACACGTACGTCTCGGGTTCGCCAACAAGCCGCTACCGACCATGCGCGAATTGCCGGTCGACGAATGGCAACTCAACCTTGGTATGAGCCTGGTGCACTACGTGTTTCCCAACGTATCGATCTCGGGCCAGCCCACTACCGGACTGATGGTCAGTCGCGTCCTGCCCGGCGCAACCGCGAGTACCTCGATCGTCACCCAGTACCAGTACTTCCGCGAGCCGCTGGTGACCGAGGAGATGATGGCCGAGGCCGAGCGCAAGCGCGCCACCTACGAGGCTGTGACACGCGATGAGGATTTCAGCACCGTGATGAAGATCACCGCCGCGCTGCCGGCGATCGCCGACGATCACTTCCGGTTCGGACGCAACGAGCGCGGCAACCAGAACATCCATCGTTGGATCGATGCGCTCGTCGACGGTACGGCGCCGCTCTCCTAGCTCGGCTACGTCGCGGGTTTGACCACGGCGCGGTTGCCCGTGTTCCACGTCTCCTGCATGGTGCGGTGGCTGATCCGCCAACCGTTGGAGGTGCGCACCAGACGGTCCTCATACGTGCCACCGATGATGTAGGTCTCTCCGCCATCGGTACCGCGCTTGACATGCTGGCTCTGCAACTGGCATCGGCATGTAGCGGTGTCGCCATCGATGCGGACCTGATGGTTGCCGATCAGATGCTGACTGGCATCGAGCCGCGTCAGAGCGCTGGAGATACGACTGATGATCGCCTCGGCATCGTCGCAAGCGACGCCATGCAGCATTCCGGTTGCATCGGGCGTGAACACATCGCGCAGGTCATCGAACTGCTTCGTGTCGAGCGCCCACGTGTAGGCAATGGTCAGATCGATGATGGCCTTCTCGTCAGCGTTCATCTCGCCAGTGTTGACCACGGGACCAACCGGCACAAGCGGAACTACGGTTCGCCGGATGAGCAACCATGCCAAGCAGATCGAGATTGCCCGCAGCGTGTTCGCCGGGTGGAGTTCGGGCAATCCCGACGCACCCGAGTCGTACTTCACACCCGACGCCACACTGTTCGACGTAGCCAGTGGTCAATTCGACGGCTGGCCCGCAATCCGTGCATTCTTCGCCCGTGGATTGTCGCGTTGCGACAACTTGACGCTGTTGCCCGATGAATTCTGGACCAACGAGGACGGGCTGGCCGTGCACTACCTGATGAGTGCAGGGGTGGTCGACCCGGCAACGTTCGGGCCCGACTACGTAGGCAGGAGATGGTCAGTCGGGGGGATGTCGTTCTTGCGTTTCGACGGTGATCGGGTGTGCTACGAGGCCGACTTCCACGACAAGGGTGCCCGCCTGAGATCCCTCGCCACTTAGGAAAGTATTATTACTTCAAAGTAAATTTCTGGAAGCCGTACGGACTACGGTCGAAGCAGATACCAGCGAGGAGAATTCCATGGCCATCGACGCCCGATCCCCCGGGATCACGTATCAGGAACTACTCGACACCGACACTCACGAGGTGCCGAAGGTACTGCGACTCGAATCGCCCCGCTATCTGGGAAGCGACGACATCTCGATCGAGCGATACATCTCGCGCGAGTGGCACGAACGCGAAGTCGAGAATCTGTGGAAGAAGGTGTGGCAGTTCGCCTGCCGCGAAGAGCACATCCTCCATGTCGGCAGCTACATCGTCTACGACATAGCCAACCTGTCGTTCATCGTCATGCGTACGGCGCCCGACGAGATCAAGGCGTACTACAACGCCTGTCTGCACCGTGGCCGCCAGCTCAAGGACCATGCCGGTCGATGCGATGAGATCCGCTGCCCGTTTCACGGCTTCGCGTGGACACTCGACGGCGCGCTGCTCGATGTACCGGCGCGGTGGGACTTCGATCACGTCCAAGACGAGGCATTCTCGCTGCCCGAAGTCAAGGTCGGCACATGGGCCGGGTTCGTGTTCATCAACCCCGATCCCGATTGCGCACCGCTGAGCGAGCACATCGGTGACCTCGCCACCCAGTTTGAACGTTGGGACCTCGGAAACCGCTATGTGCAAGGCCATGTCGCCAAGACGATCCATGCCAACTGGAAGATCACCCAAGAGGCGTTCAGTGAGTCGTATCACGTCAACGCGACGCACCCACAGGCCATGCCATATCTCGGTGACACCAACAGTCAGGTCGACATCTGGGACACATTCAGCCGAATCATCACCCCCGGCGGGATCGCCAGCCCACTGCTCGACTGGGAGCCCACCGACAAGGACATCATCGACTACATGGTCGACACCCGCGTCGATGAGGACGGCGGCATCGTCACCGTCGACGAGGGCGACAACGCCCGCCATGCCTCGGCAGTGGCCGCCCGCGAGCGATGGAGGGGTGTCGTCGGCGACGGCGTCGACACTTGGTCAGATGCGGAGTTCATCGACAACATCGACTACACCCTGTTCCCCAACTTCCACCCGTGGGGTGCCTACAACCGCATCGTCTACCGGTTCCGCCCGAACGGCGACAACCATCGCGAGGCGATCATGGAGGTCTTCCTACTCGCACCGTTCAAGGGCGAGAGGCCGATGCCGGCGAAGACGACCTTCCTCGGTCCCGACGATTCATGGACACTGGCGCCAGAGCTCGGCATGCTCGCCAAGATCTTCGAGCAAGACAGCTTCAACATGCCCAAGGTGCAGAAGGGTCTCGAGCAGACGCACAAGCCCGGCATCACGCTGGCCAACTACCAGGAGAGCAAGGTGCGTTGGATCCATCAACTACTCGGCGAATGGGTGGAGGGCTGACATGCTCGGACAAAGGCACCCGTTCGGCAAAGCGCTGTACGAGCAAGACGGTAACGGCAACGTACGCGTCACCGAAGGCGACCGCGTCGGAATGTTTCAGCCCAACGGTGTATGGATCGAAGGCGATCTGTACACGGCCGATCCGCAGATGTGCAACTGGATCGCGGGCCCGAAAGTGAAACATCACCGCCTGCAGATGGATGTGATGTAGGTCGACGATGGACCGCGACTACGTCGCCCGATTCGAGGAGCGCTCGGCGTACGAACGTTCGCGCATGGAGCCGCCGCAAGGGTTTCCCAAGCTGCCGGATCTTCCACTCGGGCGGTACACCGATCCGTCGTTCTTCGAGTTGGAGCAGCGGTACCTGTGGAAGCGGTCGTGGCTGTACGCGGCCCACGACAGCGAACTGCCCGGGCCCGGAGCGTACAAGCTGTGCGACATCGCCGGCGCGCCTGTGTTGTTGGTGCGTGGCGACGACGGTCTGGTGCGGGCGTTCTACAACTCGTGCCGGCACCGTGGCGCGCCGGTCGTACGCGGCGAGTGCGGCACCGCACGACTGTTGTCCTGCCAGTTTCACGGCTGGACGTATGACCTGCGCGGTGATCTGGTGCGCGTGCCCGACGAGCGCGACTTCGTCGGCCTGTGCCGCGAGGAGCGTTCGCTGCCTCCGGTGCGATGCGAGCAGTGGGGCGGGTGGTACTTCGTCAACCTTGATCACGAAGCGGACCCGCTGCTCGACTGGCTCGAGCCGCTCCCGCAGATCTTGAGCTCGGTAGCGGCTGCACCAATGCGGATGTTTTACACCAAGAGTGCCTCGGTCCGCTGCAACTGGAAGATCCTCGCCGAGGGCTTCCTGGAGGTGTACCACGCCCGAACGGTGCACCCGACGACCGTTGCACCGACGCTCACCACACGTGGCACCGTGATCTCGTTGTACGACAACGGCCACCAGGCGATGGTCTCGCCTGTGGTCGCCGGGACGCGTGGCGACGGTCGCGAGGCCCTCCCCTACTTCGACGGAGCGCCACCGGCGATGACAGAGGCCAATCTGCAACCGGCGCATGGCATCTTTCCCAACATCATCACACCACTCGACGGTCGCGGCTTTCCATTCCTCGTGTTCTGGCCGGAGGCCATCGACCGCACTCGCCTCGACATCATCTGGTTCGTCGCCGATTGGGGCGATGGGGACCTACCGAACAAAGAACTGTGGGATCGCCGGCTAGCCCGCTTCGACACGTTGATGGACGAGGACTACGCAAACCTCGAGCCGATCCAGCGGTCGATGGAACACGCCGCCCACGGCGGTCAGGTGCTGAACTACCAGGAACGACGCATCTGGCACGTGCATGCATGGATCGACAAGATCATCGGTACTGAACGCGTCCCCGCACATCTGCACGTCCCCGACACACTGGCCGACTGGCACGACCTACCGTGACCACCACCGTCTTGGCGATCGAAGGTTGCTTCAACTTTCGCGACGCCGGCGGATGGCCTGCTGACGGCGGCATGACAATGCGGCAGCGCGTGTTGTACCGCGGCGACGCACCCGAGCGATTGACCGCGGACGGTCGTGCCACCGTGGCCGCCCTGGGACTGACGTGTGTAGTCGACCTTCGTCAGAAGCGCTTCGTCGAGATCTCGTTGGGCTTCGCCGACGACGCTGTGACGCATCACATCGAACTGGTCGACCAGATGATCGACTACAACCAGCCGCCGCGACTGGAGGAGCCGGTCGACCTCACCAACATGTACATCGACTTGATCAGTCGCAGCCAAACACAACTGGTGCGGGCGATCGAGGTCATCGCCGATCACATCGACAGCGGACCCGTGCTGGTGCATTGCACCGCTGGGAAGGATCGGACCGGTCTGGTCGTGGCGTTGATCCAGGCCGCCATCGGCGTGTCGTTGGACAACATCGCCGATGACTTCACGCGATCCGACAGCCCCAGTCGTCGACGTCGCGCGGCGATGCTCGAGTTGCCCGTCACCGGTGATCCGCCGGTGGCCCGATCGCCCGATTTCCTGTGGACCGCGCCTCGAGAAACGATGCGACTCCTGGGGGACCAGGCAGTTCGCGAGTTCGGCTCGTTGCAGGCGTGGCCCCTCGGCGTCGGTGTATCCCCGGCGGCGATCGAGCGACTGCGGGCAGGATTGCTGGAATGAGCCTGCAGTTCGTACCCAACTACGTCGACATCGGCATCGACCCGGCGACATGGGCACGGGCCCGCGAGGCCGAAGGTTGGTATGGCGTGGCGGTGGCTGATCATCTCTGGCATCGCGAGCGCGCCTACCCACACATCTGGGTTTCGCTCGGGGCCATGGCCACGGCCACCTCGCGGGTCATGCTGACATCGTCGTTCGCCAACAACCTCCTGCGCTCACCCGTGGAGTTCGCCCAAGCGGCGATGACGGTGCAACAGGCGTCTGACGGTCGGTTCGAGGCTGGCCTCGGTGCCGGGTGGGTACGCGCGGAGATCGAACAGATCGGCCATCGCTACCCTGCTCCCGGCGAGCGGATCAGTCGCTACATCGAGGCAATCACGATTGCACGCGACTTGCTTCGGACTCGCCATTGCACGTTCCACGGCGAGTACTACGGAGTCGATGTCGACATCCTCGGCCCCGACGTCCCGCCACCGCCTCTGGTTGCATCGTTGGGCGGGCCGCGTTCAATCCGCGAGGTCGCTCCCCTGGTCGATCGCGTCGAGCTGAAGGTGTCGAGTCCGGCGACCCGCGGCGGCGAACTCGACTACACAGCGTTTCAACTGATCGACGAGGCCCATCTGGATCTGCTGGTGACTCAGGTCCGCGCCGTGCGCCCGGATGTTCCGCTTGGCATGTTTCTGCAGGTGGGCGTCGGCGACCATCCGCGACTCGCCCAGCTGGCCGAGATGCTCGGGGATTCGTGGATGAGCAGTTTCATCGGCACGCCGGCCAAAGTCGCCGAGGCACTCCTGGCGCTCGAGTCGCGAGGCATCGATCGGGTGCAGTTGACGCCCTATGCGCCCGACACGTTCCAGCTGCTCGCGCCATACCTCTGCGGGTAGCGCCGCGACCGCGACGGTGTCACGCGCCGCGGTTGGCTGGGGCACTGCGGCGAAGCTCGTTGAGTGCAGGGCGACCGACTCGTCGAGCGGCGGGCTCTTCAGACGCGGCCAGTCGATCGGCGACGGAGATGGCGGCCGCGTGAGGGAGGAACGTCGCTTGCCGATGGCTCTCAGCGCCATGCCCACC
>JAYTZE010000325.1:0-3513 GCA_043742385.1 Ilumatobacteraceae bacterium | reverse complement strand
GCGCCCTGGTCAGCAGGCCCGAGGTGCTCGTCTGCGACGAGGTCACGTCGGCTCTCGATGTGTTGGTGCAGGCCTCGATCGTCGAGTTGCTCGGCGAGCTTCGTCGTGACCTTGGCCTGGCGATGCTGTTCGTCACGCACAACCTGCCGCTGGTCGCGTCGATCGCCGATCAGGTCGCTGTACTCGCCGATGGCAAGATTGTCGAAACGGGCCCGACCGAGCGAGTGCTTCGATTCCCCGAGGCCGAGTACACCAAGCGCCTGATCGCCGACACGCCGCAGATCACGGAGCTACCCGAGCGATAGTCGTCGCAGTCGGCTCTCCACCATGTCGCGGTCCATGTAGCAGCCCTGCAGGTGTCGGCGTCCTGACTGCGGGTCGAACTCGGTGCGACCGTGCAGAATGCGACGGTTGTCGAAGCACAGTGTGTCGCCAGCGGCGAGCCGCAGTGTCACCACATGTTCCGGGTCGCGAAGCAACCGCCACATGCTCAGATAGGCGTCGTAGAAGGATTCGTCGGCGAACGGATCCACATCGCGGATCCAGTTGTTGAACCGTATGGCCACTGGCTCGCCGTCGGGGTCGACATCGATGATCGGTGCCGTATGGCGGATGTCGTCGACGTCGTCGTGGAACCGGAACGGAACGGGGGTTGTGGCCAAGACGTCGAATGCCTTCGGGTCAATGGCCCGCAGACGTGTGGCAACGGCGACTCCATCTGCCAGCATCGAATCGCCCCCGGCCGCTTCGTTGGTCAGCGCGTGCAGCAGTTGGAAATCGGGCGGGCTTGCCCAGTTGGGCAGGTCGGTGTGCAGGTCGAGGCCAGCGGCGGTGTAGGCGGAATTGTTGGGGTCGGGTCGGGTCTCGACGTCGAAGATCGTGCCAAAGTTTGTCGGCCGCGCGTAGCCGACTCGTTCGGCCAGGCGAATGACCTCGCCGATCACGTTCGGCGTGTCTTCGACGACGATCGCACCGTTGGTCAACATCGCAGTCAGCCAGTGCTTCGTGCCACGACTCGTCGCCAGCTCGCGATGGGTGATGCGAGGTACAGGCGTCAGCCCGGACGGTGGCACCGACAATTCGGCGCGGGCCGTCAACAACTCGACGGGGAACACACCGACGTGATCATTCCCCCAGTCGACGGTCACCGTCCCGTAGCCGTCAGCGGCGATTGCCAATGGCTCAGCGTGCGCCTGGTCGACCAATGTGACCGTGCGTTCGCGCGTGATCGGATGCAGACACCGCGGGCATGGGCAGTTGTCGAGCAACCAGCGCCCGGAGGGCAGCGCGAACGGAGAAGCCATAACGGATCAAGTCTGGCAGGTCAAGGTCGGGTAACTTCGCCCCATGGCCGCGAACGAATCAGGCACTCCCGTCGACATCAAACCCCGAAGCCGCGACGTGACCGACGGCATGACCAAGGCGCCAGCGCGCGCCATGCTGCGCGCCGTCGGCATGACCGACGACGACTGGGTGAAACCGCAGATCGCCATCGCCAACGCCTGGAACGATGTCACGCCGTGCAACATGACATTGCGAAAGCTGGCCGAACACGCCAAGGTCGGTGTTCGCGCTGCCGGCGGCTTCCCGATGGAGTTCGGCACCATCACTGTCAGCGACGGCATCAGCATGGGTCACGAAGGCATGCGCGCCTCGCTGGTTAGCCGCGAGGTCATCACCGACTCGGTGGAATGTGTCATGCACGCCGAGCGACTGGATGGTTTCGTCGGTCTGGCCGGCTGCGACAAGAGCATCCCGGCGATGCTGATGGCGGCCGCGCGGCTCGACCTCGCGAGCGTGTTCGTCTACAACGGATCGACACTGCCCGGCGAGCACAACGGGGTGGCGCTCGACATCACCAGTGTGTTCGAAGCAGTCGGTGCCTGCGCGCTCGGCAAGATCACCGAGGAAGAGCTTGGTCAGATCGAACGCAAAGCGTGCCCCGGCGAAGGGGCGTGCGGCGGCATGTTCACGGCCAACACGATGAGCTCGATCGCTGAAGCAATCGGTATGTCGCTGCCGGGCACGGCCTCGCCGCCCGCCGTCGATGTGCGCCGCGAGGACGACGCCAGGCGCGCCGGTGAGGCCGTTGTCAACATGCTTCGCCTAGGGATCACACCACGAATGATCATGACCAAGCAGGCCTTCGAGAATGCCATCGCTGTCACGTCGGCGCTCGGCGGGTCGACCAACGCGGTGTTGCACCTTCTCGCAATTGCCAACGAGGCCGGCGTCGATCTGCACCTCGACGACTTCAACCGAATCGCTGCCAAAGTTCCCCATATTGCCGACATGAAGCCGGGTGGCAAGTTCCACATGAGCGATCTCGACCGTGTCGGCGGCGTTCCGGTGGTCATGAAGCATCTGCTCGACGCAGGCTTGCTGCACGGTGACGTGATGACGGTGACAGGCAAGACGATGGCCGAGAACCTCGCCGAGCTCGATCCACCACGTCCCGATGGTGTGGTGGTCTATCCGGTCGATCAGCCGCTGCACAGTGAGGGTGGCATCAACGTGCTCACCGGTTCGCTCGCGCCACGGGGTGCAGTGGTGAAGGTCGCCGGGTTGAGCAAGGAGCAGCTGCGATTCGAAGGTACGGCCCGCGTGTTCGACGGCGAAGATGGCGCGATGGACGCGATCCTCAGCGGTTCGGTCGTGCCCGGAACGGTCTTGGTGATTCGCTATGAGGGGCCGAAGGGCGGCCCAGGGATGCGCGAGATGCTGGCTATCACCGGGGCATTGAAAGGAGCGGGGCGCGGCGCCGATTGCGCATTGATCACCGACGGCCGGTTCAGCGGTGGTACGTGGGGATTTTGCATCGGGCATGTCGCGCCTGAAGCGGTGGATGGTGGTCCGATCGCGTTCGTCCGCGATGGCGACCAGATCCTCATCGACGTGCACGAACTGACCCTCGATCTACTGGTCGACGACGGCGAACTGGCCAAGCGACGAGCGTCCTGGGCGCCGAACCCACCTCGGTACACCAGCGGTGTGCTGGGCAAATACGCCAAATTGGTGCAGGGCGCGGAAACCGGCGCCATCACCAACACCTTGTGAGTAACCCGTGACACAGGCATGAACCTTCACGAAGTTCTCGAACTCATTCAGCTTCGTCGCTTCGAGCGCGATCCCGTGCAGCGGCTGTTGAATCGAACCCACATGCCCGACGATTTTCGTGCCGTCGCCAAACGCAAACTGCCGCGAGCAGTCTTCGACTACGTCGAAGGTGGCGCTGACGAAGAGATTGCAGTCGAGGCCAATCGGCAGGCGTTCATCCGTCGCAAGCTCAGTCCGCAACTGCTACGCGATGTCTCGATCACCGACCTCACCGGTGAGCTTTTCGGGCACGAGTTTCAGGTACCGATCGGGTTGGCGCCCACGGGCTACACGCGGATGATGCACCCAACCGGTGAGGTGTCGGCATGTTTGGCTGCGATGGCCAGAGGCATTCCCTACGCCCTGTCGACGATGGGCACTACCACGATCGAGGAGGTTGCCGGTACCGGTCATCCC
>JAYTZE010000324.1:0-14548 GCA_043742385.1 Ilumatobacteraceae bacterium | reverse complement strand
ACACCGACTCGCCGCGCAACCGCAGCTATGTCGTCATGAACTCCGTCCTCTACCACCTGCATCCCGTGAAGGTGAAGCGCCACGCAGTGAAGGTCAGCTACACGCTGTGCCTCGGAGGGTTGAGCTTCTTCCTGTTCATCTTGCTGACCGTCACCGGCATCTTCTTGATGTTCTTCTACCGCCCGACCGACGTGGCTGCATGGAACGACATCTCCAACCTCCAGACCTCGGTGGCGTTCGGATTACTTGTGCGCAACATGCACCGTTGGGGCGCGCACTTGATGGTGCTCAGCGTGTTCCTGCACATGGCTCGCGTCTTCTATCACGGTGCCTATAAGGCCCCGCGCGAGTTCAACTGGGTGATCGGTGTCGTGTTGCTCATGCTCACGTTGCTGCTCAGCTTCACCGGCTATCTGCTGCCGTGGGATCAGTTGGCCCTGTGGGCAGTGACCGTGGGTACCAACATGATGGGCTATACCCCCGTGTTGGGCACACAGGTTCGCTTCGTGCTGCTCGGTGGCAAGGAAATTGGTTCTGAGACCCTGCTGCGCTGGTATGTGCTGCACGTATTGATGTTGCCGTTCGTCATCGTCATCTTCATGGCCATCCACTTCTGGCGTGTCCGCAAAGACGGCGGAATAAGTGGTCCATTGTGAGCCTTCATTTTGGGAGCGAGGTGAACTGTCGTGACTGAGATTCCCGAGCATCTCCTGAAGCGAGCCCAGCAGGCCCGCGAAAAGGTCGAAGCCGACGCTGCGCCTGCTGCGCCCGCCGCAGGTGGCGAGTCGACCGACGCTCCCTCCGATCCTCGTATTCCGGCGCACCTGCTCGAGCGCAGCAGGGCGGCCAAAGCCCAAACCGAGGGATCAGATGGCGGCGGTGCCGTGGCCGTGCAAGAAAAGGTCGCCAGCGTCGTCGCCGCCGGTCCAAGCGTCGGCAGCGTGCCGCTGGGTGCGGGCCCTGGCGGTCATACGCAACGTCTGCTCACGGTCGTCAAGAGCGGCTCGATCCAAGATGTCAAGGCGTCACCGATCGACAAGGTGCACACGTGGCCACACCTGCTCGCAGCCGAGTTCGTCGCTGCGTTGGCGTGTACGGCATTCACCTTCTTCTTCTCGATCTGGGTCAACGCCCCGCTGCTCGAGCAGGCAAACCCCAACCAGACCCCGAACCCGTCGAAGGCTCCGTGGTACTTCCTGGGTCTGCAAGAACTGCTCACGATGTTCCATCCGATGATTGCCGGCGTGACGCTCCCTGGCGTCGGCTTGATCGTCATGATCTTCGCTCCGTACATCGACAAGAACCCGTCCAACAAGCCAGAGGATCGCAAGTTCGCCATCTCGCTCATGACCGTGCACATCATGTTCTGGTCAGTGCTGGTCATCATCGGCTCGTTCTTCCGAGGTCCTGGCTTCAACTTCACCCTGCCGTGGCGCGACGGCTTGTTCTTCGATCTGTGAGGTACACACCATGAGTCCCGCAGCCATCATCTCCATTGCCGTGGCCGTCATCGTTGTCCTGGCCGCAGTTGTGCTCGTCACTGCTGCTCGCCGCGCCGACGTTCGCGGTGCGGGCGCGCTGAGTCGTGAAACACGGCGTCGCGACAAAGACGCCGAGATCGATCTACCCGTCGGCCAAACAGGTCGCGCCGTCGAGCGCGCAGTGAGCCAAGCTCGTAGCGCGGGCCTGGTTGCGGCGGCGCCATCGGCTCCGGTGATATGGGTGCCGCCGGATCGCGACGCGATCGGGGTCAGTCGCCGTCAGTTCCTGAACCGGGCCAATGTGTCTTTGATGGGCGCCGGGCTCACGACCTTTGCCGCCGCGGGTTTCGTTGGCTTCCTGTGGCCGATCGCCTCGGGCGGATTCGGTGGCAAGATCAACGTCGGCAAGATCGACGATGTCGTCTCCAGCATCCGCTCCGGCAGCGGCTTCTTCTACAACGCAACCGCGCGATCGTGGGTCACGCAATACCCGGTGGACGCCCTGCCGAAGGCCAAGGGCGTGCCGACCTACAGGCCGGTGCTGGGGGGCATGGAGAACGGCCTCATTGCCCTCTACCAGAAATGCCCGCACCTTGGTTGCCGCGTGCCCCAATGTGTCAGCAGCCAGTGGTTCGAATGTCCGTGTCACGGTTCGCAGTACAACCGGGTCGGTGAGAAGAAGGGCGGCCCGGCACCCCGCGGTATGGATCGATTCATCCTCTCCGTGTCCGATGCCGGCGATGTCGTCATCGACACGGGCACGGTGTATCCCGGGCCCCCGATCGGCACCAACACCACCGGTCAAGAAAGCGAAGGTCCGCACTGCATCGGTGCCGGAGGTGGCCACGGATGATCGCTTTGGCGACCACCGCAATCGGCTGGATCATCCTCGTCGTCAGCTTGCTGGGATGGGTGGTGTACTACTTCGCCAACCGCAACGCGGCCAAGCCCGAACTGGGCTCCGAAGTCGAGTTGGCCCCCAATCGCCGCCCGTACTACGACGACGAGACTCTGGAGGGCTCGCGCCTCGAGCGCGTACAGATCATCGGCGCGCTGTTGCTGCTGACGATGGTGATCGGACTACCGCTGTACTGGGTGCTCGAGCCCGACCGCCAGGCCGGTGCAGTCAGCGCCAAGGAAGACACGTTCGTCGGGTGGGGCAGTGAACTGTTCGACACGACTGCCAACGGAGGATTCAACTGCGCGGGCTGCCACGGCGGCATGAAGGCTGCGGGTGGTCAGGCACCGACCGCGGTGACCGACCCGAAGACGGGTGAGGTGCGGGCAGTCAACTGGTACGCGCCGGCGTTGAACACGGTGCTGTACCGCTTCACCGGAGACGAGGTGAAGTTCATCCTCGACTACGGCCGCACGTTCTCTCCCATGTCGGCGTGGGGAACCATCGGCGGCGGGCCGATGAACACCCAGCAGATCGAGACGATCATTGCCTACATACGCGACATTCAACTCGAGCCGGCCAGCTGTCTGACCGACCCAGCGTTCCTGCCGGTGTCTGGTCTCACCAATCTCAGAACGTTGAAGATCTGCGACGAGGGCACACTGCCCGACGACGAGAAGGTCAAGATCGACAAGGCCGCAACGCTCGCCGCGCAGAAGTTGGTCGACGCCGGGAAGTACGCGACGGTCGACGCGGCGATGGGCGAGGCCCTGTTCAACCTCGACATCAACAGCGGCGCCTATAGCTGCGCTCGCTGCCATACCGAAGGATGGAGCTATGGCAGTCCCGGTGTGTCGGGTCAGGGCGCCTTCGGCTGGAACCTCACGAGTGGCGCGACTGCAGCGCACTTCCCGAGCGAACAAGACATGATCAACTTCATCAAGGGCGGTTCAGAGGTCGGCCAGCGCTACGGCAAGCAGGCGCAGGGCAGCGGGCGCATGCCCGGCTTCGGCAGTCTGCTGACCGACGAACAGATCAAAGCCATCGTCGAATACGTACGGAGCCTGTGATGACTGCACTTCTGGCCATCGGCTGGCAGCCCGAGCTGCGCGGCATCCTGATCACGATCATCGCCCTCGTGACGTTCTGCGGCAGCTGCTACTTCGTCCTCAGCACCAATCTCGGCGCGCGGCTTGGCTTCCTCGTCGCCTTCGCCGCACTCGCCGGATGGATGTTCCTGATGGGTGCCACGTGGTGGTCGTACGGCAAAGGTTTGCTCGGCCCCGATGCGTCGTGGGCGCCCATCAGCGGCCGCACGGTGCTGCAGACCACCAACGCGGTCAACGAGTCCGGTGCGCTCGATGCCCCCGTGATCGTCGACGACAACGTCGACCCGACCGCCACCGCCTTGGCCGTCGATGAGCAGTTCGTCAAGGAGGGCTGGAAGAAGCTCGAATCCTCGGTGCCATCGTTCCAGCAGGCCGGCGCCGCTGCCGGTGTGCTGCTCGAGGAATCGAAGGCGATGGCCAGTGGTGAGTTCCAGGTTGTCAACGTCTTCGACAAGGGTGGCCAGCGCTCACCGCAACTGCTCGACGGCAAACTCGACTTCTTGGCGTTCTTCCACAAGCCGCACTACGCGGTCGTCGAGATTGCCCCGCTGGTGAAGCAACGCGACGAACCGGCTAGAGCACCAGCGAAGCCCGAGATCGACAAAACGCGTTCGCATCAGTACGTGTACATGATTCGTGATCTCGGGGCCAAGCGGAAGCCGGCCGGCTTCATCACCATCGGTTCGCTCGCGGTGTTCCTCGTGCTCTGCTACCTGTTGCACACCCGCGACCGTCGTGTGGTGACCAATCGATCGGCTCGTGCGTTGCCGGCCCAAACCGGTCCACCCCCTGCCACGCCGGCGCAGGCGACCTGATGGGTCAGTACCTGCCGATCGTCTGCCTGTTGGTACTCGCAACGCTGTTCGGCGCGCTCAGCTTCTTCGCGTCGCGCCTGTTGGCGCCGCGGCGTCCATCATCGGCCAAAGAGGCACCATACGAGTGCGGGATTGTGCCGAGCCGCGAGCCACCTGAGCGCTTCCCTGTCACGTTCTATGTCGTGGCCATGTTGTTCGTGATGTTCGACATCGAGCTGATCTTCATCTACCCGTACGCCGTCGACCGCGAGTTCCTGGGCTCATACGGATTCTGGGAAATGCTCGCCTTCAGCGTCGTGTTCTTCGGCGCATTCGTCTACGTGGTCGCCCGTGGCGCGCTCGATTGGGGCCCGGTGCAGAAGCACCAGCGTCTCGACGGTGCGGTGTCGGCCGAGCGCACGCTCGGTACCACGATTCGCCGCGTCGGCACCGAAGGACGTGTCGAGGAAACGACGGCTGCATGAGTCTGATCCGCAACATCCAGAACGATGGTCTCGGCGGACTCGAACACAATGTGATCACGGCCAGGATCGAGGATCTCGTCAAGTGGTCGCGCAGCCGCAGCAGCTGGCCGGCGTCGTTCGGTTTGGCCTGTTGTGCGATCGAAATGATGGCGACCGGTGCTGCCCACTACGACCTCAGCCGCTTCGGCATGGAGGTGTTCCGAGCCTCGCCACGCCAGGCCGACATCATGATCGTCGCCGGTCGCGTCAGCCAGAAAATGGCACCCGTACTGCGCCAGGTCTACGACCAGATGATGGAACCGAAATGGGTCATCTCGATGGGGGTGTGCGCCTCCAGCGGTGGCATGTTCAACAACTACGCCATCGTCCAAGGTGTCGATCAGGTCGTGCCGGTCGATGTCTATGCGCCCGGTTGCCCGCCGACACCCGAGACCCTGATCCACGCCATCGAAACGTTGCATCAGCTGATCGAAGACGGCCAGCTGATGAAGCGCCGTTCCGACACCGGCGCAGGTGCCAATGTCCACGTCCAAGAGATCCCCTCCGGGGCAGAGTCGATCCCTGTCCTGCTCGGAACGCGGTGATACATGAGCGACACACCCGCTGCAGTGCCCGACGAGGCCGCGCCAACTCCTGAGCCGACGACGATGCACGGTTGCCCAATGAGTGACAGCTGTGGCCAGACGGTGCTGCACCCCAGCCGCCAGCAGTACGTCGATGCAATCCGCGCCCTGCTCGACGAGGGCTACGAGATGTGCGTCGATCTCACAGCAACGGACTATCTGCTGATGCCCAAGCGAGCGTTGCCCGCTGGAATCGCCGCCGAACGATTCGAGATCGTGGTCAACCTGCTCTCACTGACGGCACGTCAACGCATTCGTCTGCGGGTCCAAGTGCCCGCCGACGACCCGTCGATCGCCTCGCTGTTCGACCTGCACCCCGGCACCGAAGCCATGGAGCGTGAGGTGTTCGACATGTTCGGCATCACCTTCACCAATCACCCCGATCTCACCCGCATCCTGATGCCGGAGGATTGGGAAGGTCATCCGCTCCGCAAGGACTACGACAGCGGTGCCATTCCGGTGCAGTTCTCCACCGATTTCGCGGCCCGATCATGAGCATCGTCGACACCATCCGCGCGGGTAACGAGCCCGAGCAAGGGTTGAAGCCGCGCAGCGAACTGACTGCCCGTGAGTTGCTGCGCGAAGTCGGCTCGGTGTTGCGCATGAGCGAAGCCGAGGCCGCCAAGCTCGGCGACGTTCCCGTCGATCCCACAGAGGATCAGACGATGATCATCAACATGGGGCCGCAGCACCCGAGCACGCACGGCGTGCTGCGGCTGATGCTCGAACTCCGAGGCGAGGAGGTGCTGCGCTGCAAGCCGATCATCGGATACCTGCACACAGGCATGGAGAAGACCGGCGAGAATCTCACCTACATGCAGGGCGGCACCAACGTCACTCGCATGGACTACGTCAGTCCGCTCAACAACGAGCTGGTGTTCTCGATGGCCACCGAGAAGTTGCTCGGCATCGATGGCGACATCCCCGAGCGCGCCACCTGGATGCGCATGTTGCTCAGCGAGCTGAACCGCATGAGCAGCCACCTGCTGTTCCTCGCCACCAACGGCATGGACATCGGTGCCGTGTCGATGATGATCTACGGCTGGCGTGAACGAGAGGAGGTGCTGCGTTTCTTCCAGAAGGTCACCGGCCTGCGCATGAACCACAACTTCATCCGTCCGGGTGGAGTTGCCGCCGACCTGCCTGCCGGTTGGCGCGACGATGTGTTGCGGCTGCTCGATCTCATCACCCCGCGCCTCGTCGAGTACGACACGCTGATGACCGGCCAGCCAATCTGGCGCGAGCGGCTGCAGGGCGTCGGTGTCATCACCGCCCAAGAGGCGATTGCGCTCGCCGCTACCGGGCCCATTCTGCGCAGCACCGGGACCGCGTGGGACCTGCGTCGCGACATGCCGTACCTGCACTACCCCGAACTTGAATTCGATGTGATCGTCGGGTCGTATGGCGATGCCTTCGATCGCTACGCCATCCGCCTCAACGAGGTACGAGAGAGCATGAAGATCGTCCGCCAGATCCTCGACCTCATGCCGGGCGGCGACTACCGGATCCAAGACAAGAAGGTCACGCCTCCGCCGCGTGCGCGCATCGACGAGTCGATGGAAGCGTTGATTCACCATTTCAAGATCTTCACCGAGGGTTTCAAGGTGCCAGAGGGTGAGGTCTATGTGGCCATCGAAAGCCCTCGCGGCGAAATCGGTTGTTACATCGCCAGCGATGGCTCGGCCACGCCGTATCGCATGCACGTTCGCGCTCCCAGCTTCGTCAACATCCAATGCATGCCACACATGTTGCGCGGCGGGTTGATCGCCGACGCGGTCGCGGTGATCTCCAGCGTCGACCCCGTTCTCGGCGAAGTGGATCGCTGATGGCGCGATTGAACGAGGCGAACGTCGTGCACGCCAAGGAGATCATCGGGCGATACCCGAAGGCTCGCTCGGCCACGATCCCACTGCTGCACCTTGCCCAACAGCAAGATGGCTACGTCACCAACGAGGCCATGAAGCACATCGGCGAACTGGTCGGGGCCACGTCGGCAGAGATCTTGGGCACGGCGACCTTCTATGAGATGTTCAAGTTCGAGCCGGTGGGCAAGTATCTCGTCAACATCTGTGGCACCATGTCGTGCGCACTGCTGGGTGCCGACGAGTTGATGCACCACGCCGAGCACAAGCTGGGCATAAAAGCGGGCAGCACCACGCCCGACGGATTGTTCACGCTCGAACACGCCGAGTGTCAGGCGGCATGCACCGAGGCGCCGTGCCTGCAGGTCAACTATCGGCACCGCTATCGCGTCACTCCGGCCGAACTCGACACACTGCTCGACGACCTTCGTCGTGGTCGCCTCGACGGTGAGGTGCCGCCGCATGGCACGGTTGCCCGCATCCGCCAGCACATCCCGTCTGATCGCGCCGTCGGCGCCGTCCCCCCCGACGATGTCACCAGCGCACCCGAATGGATGCCAGTACCGGTCGAGGCGCAGAAGTGAACGGCACCACCTATCCGCATGCGGCTGGATTCGTGGCGGGCGACCGCCCACGCATCGTCACTTCGAGGTTCGAGTACGATGACGCCTACACGCTGCGGCGATATCTGTCGACTGACGGGTACAAAGGTTTGCAAGCCGCGCTCGCGAAGTCGCCGGTCGACGTACACGCCGATGTGAAAGGCGCCACGGTGCTCGGTCGGGGTGGCGCCGGGTTTCCGGCTGGCGTGAAGTGGGGGCTCACGCCCCAGGCCGTCTGGCCGCGCTACCTCGTGGTCAACGGAGACGAGAGCGAGCCGGGCACCTACAAGGACCGCCTGTTGATGGAACTCGATCCGCATCAGCTCATCGAAGGCTGCTTGATCGCCTGCTATGCGGCTGGGTTGTCGCAGTGCTTCTTCTACATCCGCGGTGAGATGGCGGTGGCGCAGGAGCGAATGGCCACGGCACTCAACGAGGCCTATGCCGCCGGGTACATCGGCAAGAACATCCTCGGGACCAACTTCAGCGTCGACATCGTGCTGCATTGGGGCGCCGGCGCCTATGTGGTCGGCGAGGAGACAGCGCTGATCGAGAGCCTCGAGGGCAACCGCGGCATGCCGCGTCTGAAGCCGCCGTTCTTTCCGGCAGCGATCGGCCTGTACGGCCAGCCGACGATCGTCAACAACGTCGAGACGCTTGCCAACCTGCCATGGCTCATGCAGCACGGGGTGGAGGCGTATACGGCCATCGGCACACCCACATCGCCCGGCACGCGCATGGTTGCGGTGTCGGGGCACGTCAAACGCCCCGGCGTGTACGAGATCATCAACGGCACCACGACATTTCGCGACCTGTTGTATGGCGAGGAGTTCTGTGGCGGCATTCGCGACGACAATCAGCTCAAGACCTTCGTGCCAGGTGGCGGGTCGGCGCCGTGGTTCTTGCCCGACCAGCTCGACCTGCCGTTCGAGGCCAAGCTGGTTGGCGCCGCCGGCTCGATGCTGGGCTCAGGGGCCGTCATCGTGATGGACGACACGACCGACATCGTCGCTGCCGCGTACACCCTGGTCCGCTTCTACGCCCATGAGTCGTGCGGTAAGTGCGTGCCGTGCCGCGAAGGTGGAACGTGGCTCGAGCGAATCATGAAGCGACTGGTCGACGGAAACGGCACCACCAGAGATCTCGATCAGCTGTTGGAAATCGGGCAGACGATCTGCCCCGGCGACTTCCCACATCCCGCCAGCGAGCGGCTTGGTCTCGAGGCCAAACCGTTTCCGTTCAAGATGACCACGATCTGTTTCGTCGGCCCGTCGGCGTACACGGCGGTGGATTCGGCACTCACTCTGTTCCGCGACGAGTTCGAGGCCAAGATAGTGCAGCGCAATCTGATTCCGGTGTCGGTGGGGGTCAGCAATGACCAGCACTGAGGCGGGCACCGAGATTCCGGCATCGCCACCGAATCCGAATGACGTGCCGCTGACCATCAACGGTCGCGAGGTCATCGCCCAGAAGGGCGACCTGGTGATCGCTGCCGCGCAACGCGTTGGCGACTACATCCCGCGCTTCTGTTACCACGAACGAATGAGCTCGGTCGGCATGTGCCGTATGTGCCTGGTCGATGTTGACAGCGGTCGCGGGCCCGGGTTGCAGCCGTCGTGCATGATCACCGTCGCCCCGGGCATGGTGGTCGACACGAAGAGCCCGGCAGCACTGGCCGCCCAAGAAGGCATCATCGAACTGCTACTGGCCCAGCATCCGCTCGATTGTCCGGTGTGCGACAAGGGTGGCGAGTGTCCGCTGCAGGACCAGTCGTTCAGCCACGGGCCGGGCGAGAGCCGCTACGTCGAAGAGAAGCGCCACTTCGAAAAGCCGATTCCGATCAGCGATCTCGTGTTGCTCGACCGCGAGCGCTGCATCTTGTGTGATCGCTGTACTCGCTTCGCCGACGAGGTTGCGGGTGATGCGCTGATCCACTTCAGCAGTCGCGGTAATGAGACCCAGATCACAACGTTCCCCGACGAGCCGTTCGCCAGCTACTTCAGTGGCAACACCGTGCAGATCTGCCCGGTCGGCGCGCTCACCGCCAAGCCGTACCGGTTCAAGGCTCGACCGTGGGATCTCGAGCAGTCCGAGAGCACCTGCACCACGTGCGCGGTCGGCTGTCGCACGGTCGTGCAATCGAGCCACGACGAGCTGCTGCGGTATCAGGGTGTCGACAGCGATCCGGTCAACTGGGGTTGGTTGTGCGATCGCGGCCGGTTCAACTTCGAAGCGGTCAACAGCGATGATCGATTGATCGCGCCACTCGTACGCGTCGACGACGAACTGCAGCCGACAACGTGGAACGCCGCGCTGGCCCGCGCTGCCGAGCTGATCACCGAGGCGAAGGCCGTCGGAGGCGCTGGGTCCATCGCAGTGATCGGCGGTGCCCGGGGCAGTAACGAGGACGCGTACGCGTGGGCCCGGCTCGCCCACGATGTGATCGGTACGCCGCACGTGTACCCGCAGATGGGCGACGGTGCGCAGATCAACCTGCTCGGCTTCGACCGAGCGACCATCGACGAAGCCGCCAACGTGTCGACGATCATCTTGATGGCACCGGATCTCAAGGAAGAGCTTCCGGTGCTGTACCTACGGCTGCGCGACGCCGCCCAGAAGCGTCGCAGTCGCGTCATCGAGTTCGTCCAGAAGCGAAGTGGCCTCACGCCGCACGCCTGGAAGACCATCGAGTACCACGCCGGCGGTATCACCGACGCTGTTGCCGCGTGTAGCGCCGATCCCGACATCGTCAGGCAACTCGCCACGGGCGACGTGGTCATCGTCGCCGGCAGGGCCAACCTGGCCGAGCATCCACTTGAGGTCGGCAATGGCGTCTTCGCTGCGTTGCAGCTTGCGCCCGGTGCCAAGGTTTTGCCGGCATTGCGCCGCGGCAACATCGTTGGCGCTATCGAGATGGGCCTCATCCCGGGTGAAGACGGCATGAGCGTATTGGGCATCGCCAAGGCTGCGGCCGCCGGAAACATCGAGTGTCTGGTGCTGCTCGGCTGCGACCCGCTTGCTGATTTTCCCGACACCGATCTGGCGCGGCGGATGATGGCCGGCGCACCGCGCATCATCGCCATCGACACGTTCCTGACCAAGTCGAACGCGTCAGCCGATGTGGTGCTGGCAGCGGCGGCATACGGTGAGAAGAGTGGCACCACCACCAACATCGAAGGTCGGGTCACGACGCTGTCCGCACGGGTCACGCCACGCGGCACGAGTCGTCCCGACTGGATGATTGCCACTGAGCTTGCCGAGCTGCTCGGAGGCGATCTCGAGGTGACGTCGGTCGACGATCTCACCGAGGCGATCGCGGCCAATGTCGCCGGTTTCGATGCAGCAACGGTTGCGGCATTGCACTCCGCTCGCGATGGAATCGTGTGCTACGGAGCGCTGCCGCCGGCCACCGCTCGCCTTGTCAGCATCGACGAGCGCAACAGCTACGACTATCGCCTAGTGGTCAGCCGCAAGCTGTATGACCGCGCCGTTGGTACTGCCAAGTCGCCCTCGCTCGCCCACCTGACGACGGGTTCCGAACTGCACCTGCACCCGCTTGACATCGAGCGAGTCGGTTCCACCGACGGCGCCGATGTCAAGGTGACCAGCAAGCGAGCCTCGATGGTTTTCAAGGTGGTCGCCGACGACAGTGTGGTGCGCGGCTCGGCGTGGGTTCCTTTCAACCAACCGGGTCCGAGCATCGGCGAACTGATCGACTCAGCCGAGGTCGTCACCGACGTGAGAGTCGAGTCGTTCTGATGTTCGCTCTCGACGATCTGCTCTTCGATCTCACGCTCGGCGACGTCGCCATCGTGTTGTTGAAGGTGATCGTCGTCTTCGTGCTCGGTCTCGTCGCCACCATGTTGATGGTGTGGTTCGAGCGCAAGGTGATCGCCGGGATGCAGAACCGCATCGGTCCCAACAAGGCCGGTCCGTGGGGCATTCTGCAGACACTGGCCGACGGCATCAAGCTGTTCTTCAAGGAGGACCTGATCCCCGACAAGAGCGACCGCTTCGTGTTCAAGCTGGCCCCCTACCTTGCCTTCGTTCCGGCGTTCCTGGTGTGGAGCGTCATCCCGTTGGGCGGCGACTTCAGTGGCGGCAAGACCGGCCACGTCGTGCTCTTCGACCACGTCACCCGATTGCAGCTTGCCGACCCGTCGATCGGCGTGCTGCTGCTCCTCGCGCTCAGTTCGATCTCCGTCTACGGCATCATGCTGGCCGGGTGGGCCAGTGGTTCGAAATATCCGTTGCTGGGTTCTGTTCGGGCATCGGCACAAATGGTCAGCTACGAAGCGGCACTTGGCCTCAGCCTGGCGTCGGTGATTCTGCTCGCAGGCACGCTGAGCACCAGCGGCATCGTCTTCACCCAAACGAGCATTTCCAAGTGGCACGTGGCCAGCACCGCTTTTGTTCCCTTTGTGATCTTTCTGATCGCCGCAACCGCCGAATTGAACCGGCCGCCGTTCGATCTGGTCGAGGCCGAGCAGGAATTGGTCGGTGGGTTCAACACCGAGTACTCCAGTATCCGTTTCGCGCTCTTCTTCTTGGCCGAGTTCATGAACACGGTCACGATGAGCGCCGTGATCGTGACGCTGTTCTTCGGTGGTCCACAGCCGTTGAGGATCGCCGGCGACCCCAACATCTTGTCGTTCCTCGGGCCGTTCTCGGGCACAGTCTGGTTCTTCCTCAAGTTGCTCGTGTTCCTGTACGTCTACGTATGGTTCCGGGCGACGTTGCCCCGCTTGCGATACGACCAGCTGATGGACCTCGGCTGGAAGGTGCTGATCCCGGTCGCGCTCGGCTGGTTCATGCTGCTCGCGGTGCTGCGTTTCGGCGGGGATCATGGCTGGACGAGATTGCACAAGATGACGGTTGGGTTCATCGCTCTGGCAGTGCTGGCCGCCGCAGGTGCTCTTCTGAACTTGGCCACCAAGGTCAGTGCCCGCAACCGTGAGCGAGAGGGGGCGATGTTCTGATGGGGTACCTCGAAGGATTCCTGATCACCGCACGGCAGCATCGGCTGTTTGGTGGAAAGCGTGTGACGACGTCGTATTCCGGCGGTCGAGTTGCCAAGAAGGGCAACGACACCGAAGGCCGCGACGAAAAGATCGACAAGCCCGAGCGCATGCACGGTCGTCACGTCCTCAACCGGTACGAAGACGGCATGGAGAAGTGCATCGGCTGCGAGTTGTGCGCAGGGGTCTGCCCAGCGAAGTGCATCCACGTGCGCGGCGCCGACAACGATCCACAGAATCCCACCTCGCCGGGCGAGCGCTTCGGGTTCGTGTATGAGATCAACTACCTGCGCTGCATCCACTGCGACCTGTGCGTCGAGGCGTGCCCCACCGAAGCGATCACCGAATCGAAGCTGTTCGAGTTCAGCTTCACCAACCGACGCGATGCTGTGTACACCAAGGACGAACTCGTGGTCGACGACGAGGGTAAGCCCAAGCACCTGCCATGGGAAGACTGGCGTCCGGGCGAAGACCAGCACACCAGTGGTTGGATGCGCGCCACATCGCCCGGAGGCGACGCCGACTTCGTCGGCCACGTTGGTTGGAGCAGCGAACTCGGGTACGGAGTTCGCGACGCTGAGGAGAGCGCGCCCTAATGCAGTTGTTTGTCTTCGTCTGCGCCGGTGTGATGATCCTGGCTGGGGCGCTCGGGGTAGTCACCCGGTCGCACCCCGTTCATGCCGCGCTCAGCTTGATCCTTACGCTGTTCGGAGTCGCCGTCATGTACGTGGCTCAGGAAGCACAGTTCCTGGCGGCCGTACAGGTCATCGTCTACGCCGGCGCGATCGTGGTGCTGTTCTTGTTCGTCATCATGCTGCTCGGCGTCGACACAGCAGAGGATCTGCGTGTCGAGCCGTTCAGGCTGCAACGCAAGGTTGCGGCCCTGGTGGGTGGCGGTGTGATCGGATTGATCACCGTTGCGGCCATTACGTCGCGCGACAACATCGGGCTCGTCAAACCCACGCAGAGCGATGCAGTCGCTGCCGTCGGCACGGTCGAGCACGACAGCAACATTCGAGCGCTCGCGCGCGACCTCTTCAGTGATCATGTGCTGGCCTTCGAACTCACGTCGGTGCTTCTGGTGATCGCCGTCGTCGGCACCGTGTTGTTGGCTCGTCGCGCGCCAAAGTCCACTGCGGAGACCTCGTCGTGATCGCCACCGCCGTCCCCACCACCACGTGGTACCTGGTGCTGGCCGCCGTGTTGTTCGGCATCGGCACGGTTGGTGTGCTGGTGCGCCGCAATCCGTTGATCATGCTGATGTGCGTCGAGTTGATGTTGAACGCCGGGAATCTGGCGTTCATCACCTTTGCCCGGATCAATGGCGGGCCCGAAGCGCAGATCTTCGTGCTCTTCGTCATGGCGCTCGCCGCGGCGGAAGCGGCGGCAGGTCTCGCCATCGTCATCGCGCTGTTCCGCCTGCGGGGCACGACCGACGTGGACGAGATCAACCTCCTGAAGTGGTGATGACGCGATGTTGAAGCTGATCTGGCTGATCCCGATCCTGCCGCTCGTCGGCGTCGTGATCAACGGGCTATTCGGGAAACGCCTCAGCCGGCGGGCGGTCGGCCTGATCGGCTGCGGCGTCGTTCTCGCGGCGCTCGTGGTTTCGGCGGGCGCGGTCCTCGAACTCTCCCGGCTTCCCGAAGACGCCCGCCATTTCGAGACGAGCCTGG
>JAYTZE010000323.1:0-1669 GCA_043742385.1 Ilumatobacteraceae bacterium | reverse complement strand
GGGCGCTGCTTGCTGCATGCCCGAATCAACGCTTGCGCCACATGGCGTTTTCATTACGTGACGCCGCCGAGCTGTATCGACGGTGGTCGCGCCCGGTTGGTCACGACGACGATCGCGATGTGCGGGGTGAACATCGTGCTTTGGTGGAGGCCGCGTTGAGCGGCGATTCCGCCGAAGCGGTGCGGTTGTTGGAGGAACACCTCCGCCGCACCACAAGAGCGCTCGGCGCTCGTGAACGTGCTATGAGTACCGGTTAGCCAGTGCCCGTCAGCGCGTAACGACGAAGTGCAACATCAACAACAAGGGGGAACCACAAGTCATGGAAGATCAGACCTGGCCGGTCAAGCCGATCTACAGTCGTCGCCGCATTCTGGCGCTTGGTGGTGCTGCCGCAGCGGCCGCAGCAATTCTTGCCGCATGCGGCGACGACGACGATGCGAGCGACGCCTCAACGGCACCGGCAGTCGACACAACGGCTCCTGCCGACACCACCGCGGCTCCTGCCGACACCGCAGCACCCACACCGACCGAGACGGTTGCAGTCCAGACCACGGCTCCGGCGGCTGGGGGTGGCAACGCTGCCAAGTTCGGCGGTGGTGGTGGCGATGGCACCGTGAAGATCGGTTTCACTGCTCCGCTCACCGGCCCACTGGCTGGCTTCGGCGAAGCCAATGACTTCATTCTCGAGGGCATCAATGCGCTGACCGCCGACGGCCTAATGTTGGGCGACAAGTCGTACACAGTCGAGATCATCCTCAAAGACGTCGAGTCCAGCAGCGACACGGCGGCTTCGAAGGCGAGTGAACTGATCCTCGATGACGGTGTCGACCTCATGTTGGCAATCGCCACACCGGAAATGATCAACCCGGTCGCCGATCAGTGCGAGGCCAACGGCGTGCCGTGCCTCAGCACGCTGGCACCATGGCAGCCGTACTTCTTCGGCCGGGGTGGCGACCCTGCCGTCGGCTTCGACTGGACCTATCACTTCTTCTGGGGTGCCGAGCAATTGGTCGGCGTGTTCGTCGACATGTGGAACACCGTCGAGACCAACAAGGTTGTCGGCCTGCTGTGCCCGAACGACCCCGACGGCAACGCCCTCGCTGATCCCGCGACGGGGTTCCCCGCAGGTATTGCTGCTGGCGGCTTCACGCTGGTCGATCCCGGTCGCTTCGAGACGCTGACCACCGACTTCAGCACGATCATTGGCCAGTTCAAAGACGAGGGTGTCGAGATCGTGGTCGGCATTCCGATTCCGCCCGACTTCGCCACCTTCTGGACTCAGGCCAATCAGCAGGGTTTCGCTCCGAAGCTCATCACCATGGCCAAGGCCGTGCTGTTCTCGGCAGCCGTCGAAGCTCTCGGCGACATCGGCGACGGGCTGGCCAGCGAGATCTGGTGGACACCGAATCACCCGTTCTCGAGCTCACTTACCGGCGAGAAGGCGCTCGATTTGTCGAATCAGTACACCGAAGCGACCGGCAAGCAGTGGACGCAGTTCGTCGGCTTCGTGCACGCCTTGTTCGAGGTGTGCTTCGACGTGCTGGCTCGCGCAGGCAGCACCGACAAGCAAGCCGTCGCCGATGCGGCCGGTGCCACCAAACTCGACACCATCGTCGGTCCGGTGCAATACGGCGCTGGCGGCGTGCCCAAGAACGTCAGCCCGACTTCT
>JAYTZE010000322.1:0-1669 GCA_043742385.1 Ilumatobacteraceae bacterium | reverse complement strand
GCGTGCCCTATCCCGACGATGGCCGACCATATGGCGATGGAGTGTTCCCGACGACGAGCGGCAGGGTCGAGTTCGTCAGCGAAGCCCTCGTTGCAATGGGTCAGCCCGCGCTGCCGACATTCGTTCCTCCCGGCGAAGGGCCGGGCTCGGTGTTGGCTGAGCGCTATCCGCTGCAGTTGATGACCCCGAAGCACCACACCCGGTTCCTCAACGGCAGCTATTCGCACATGCCAGGCCATGGCGGGCGCGAGTCTGGGCCGTTCCTCGAACTGTGTGCCGCCGACGCCGCCAGCCGCGGCATCACTGAGGGTCAGTCTGTACAGGTGTTCAACGACCGGGCATCGATCGAGGTGCCGGCGCGCATCACCGACCGCGTGCGACCCGGGCTGGTGTCGATCCCGTGGGGTTGGTGGAGCCGGCATCATCCCGACGGCATGGTCGCCAACTCGCTGACCAACGACACCCTCACCGAGTGGGGCGGCGGCGCAGCGTTCTACGACACCCTGGTCGAGGTCAGCGCCCACTGAATCGGGCAATGCATCCCGTCTGAGCAGGTACGCGGGGTAGCCTGGCGTGATGGCAGGCGAGCTGATCTACGCGTTTCGAGTCATGCGCTTGCCGCTGCTCGACGCCGGCGGGTCGCCGATCGGCCGGCTCGACGACATCATCGTCATCCCAGGTCGTGCCGGTGTTGCTCCACGGGTGCTCGGCTTCGTTGCAACGAGCCAGCGGCGGCGGATCTTTGTCAACGCCGCCCGGCTGGCCAGCGTCGACAGCGACGGCGCTCGTCTCCGTAGTTGGGACGTCGACCTCAATCCGTTCAAGCCGAAGGCGGGCGAGGTGCTGATCGGGCGCGACATCATCGATCGGAAAGTCGGCGACGAGACGGTCAGCGATGTCGCGATGCGTGCCGGAGGTGACGGCCGCCAGACGTGGTGGGAGCTCGCCAAGGTTCGCCTCTCGAGGCGCAGTGCGTTGCGCCGACGACCGAGCTATCGATTGGTCGATGTCGCCGAGCTGCCCGAGCTCTTTCATACGGTCGGATCCGAAGTTGCTGCTGAGGTCGCGCGGTTGCGCGACATGCATCCGAGCGACGTTGCCGGCGTCGTGCGTTCGATGCCGATGGTGCAGCGCAAGCAGTTGGCAGAGGCGATGGACGACGAGCGGCTGGCCGACCTGCTCGAAGAGTTGCCGGAGGCCGAGCAGCTGCGAATCATCGAGGGCCTGGATCTTGAGCGTCTCGTCAACGTGCTCGAAGAGATGGAGTACGACGACCTTGCCGACCTGTTGGCCGAGATGCCCGGCGAGCAACGCACACGCATCCTCGAAGCGATGGACGCCGAAGATGCCGATCAGGTGCGTCGCCTGCTGAGCTACGACGAAGGCACCGCTGGCGCATTGATGACGCCCGACATCATCATCCTCGGTCCGACTGCCACAGTTGCCGAAGCACTCGCCGAGTTGCGCAACCCCGACTGGTTGGTGTCGATCGCTGCCCAGGTGTTCGTCGTGCAACCGCCGTACAAGACTCCCACCGGTACATACGTCGGCGTCGTGCACTTCCAACGACTGCTCCGCGAGCCACCGAGCATGGAGCTGGGGCGGTGCATCGAGGAGGAGCCGACCATCACGCCCGACCTGCCCGAGCGCGAAGTTGCCGAGCGGTTGG
>JAYTZE010000321.1:0-6905 GCA_043742385.1 Ilumatobacteraceae bacterium | reverse complement strand
GCACCGGTGGGCTACGTCACGTGCCTACGCGAATCCAGCGTGGTGATCGCCGCGTTCGTCGGTACCCGCTACCTCGGCGAGGGTCAGGCGGTCCGACGTATCGTGGCTTCAGTCGTAGTCGTGGCGGGACTGCTGCTTCTCGTCCTCGGGCGGTAACGGCCAGCGCTCGGTCAGGTGACGCTGATCAACCTTGCGGTGGTGACGTGGCGGAAACGCACGGAGCCTGGTGGCGTGCATGCCACCAACTGGACGGTGGCCATCCCGGACCGGATGCCAATGTTATTGATGACGTTGAAGTTCGGAGCGGTCACGTCTTGGCGCACGACCCTGTAGTTGTACGAATGGCCGTCGTCGCCGACCAGACTGATCGAACCGCCGATCGGCACCTCGTTGATGTACCGGAACGGGCCGCCGTGGGTCGTGCGGTGCCCGAACAACACGATGTTGCCGGGGGTCGCTAGTTCGGCGGCGCCATTCCATGTGGCCGCGATTCCGAGATTGGCAACGGCGTCGAGATTGGTGCCGGTGCCGACTTCGGTGGCCAATCCGATGCTGTTGACATGCAAACTCCGCGCCGTAGATGGGCCGTAGAACGGGTTGATCGGAGGCGGAAGGACAGCGGCCGATGGCAATCCGAGGTACCAACCATTCAAGTCGGCGATCAGGTGCAGACCGTGTTGGGTGAACAGGCTGATGCCTCGGGTGCTGGCTCTGACGACGGCATGGTTGGCAATCGTTTGATCCCACTTGTCGACATTGAGATTCGACGCCCGCGGACGGGCGACACCCGATGGGAATGCCGTCACGAAACCGTCGTTCATCGACTGGGTACCGGTGATGTTGACAGCAACAGCGGAGACCTGCCCGGTCGGCCCATAGACCGGGAATTCGAGCGTGCTGCCGCCCCATGTCGGCATGACAAATGAGCTCCGCGAATCGACGAGTCGGGTGGGGTTGGTCGGGAAGAAGAGTCCGTCGGTTGTCAACGCTGCCGTGTCTCCGGTGAACCAGCCGGCGACATCAACGATCATGTGACCGCCTCCCTGGCTATACACATTGAACGCCGCCACGCCGGACAGCAGCACGATCGCCTGGCCGGCACGGGTCTGACCGGGTCGGTCGATGTTGAGGTTGCTCGCATTCGGGCGATCCTGGCCAATTGGAAATGCTGTCCAGAATCCGGTGCCGGTCTCGGTCGCCGTGAGGTTCACCACGACCGCAACAGCATCGGCGGGAACGCCGGCGCTGGCAATGTCAACTCGTTCTACTGTCGTGCCCCCGATACCCGCCCCGCGATCGCGCGTATCGAGCACTCGGAACGAGCCACCAGGAAGTGTCACCAAGCGACCTTTTCTGACGGCATCGGGCACGGGCACATATGCACCCGACACGTCGACGGCAACATCCATTTGCCGTTGCATGTACACATCGACCGCCCCGTCGACACCGAGCTTGACGGTGACCATGTTGGCCAGTACCTGACCGGGGCCATCGAAGTTCACATTCGAAGCGGTCGGCAGATTCGTACCCGACGGAAACACGGTGACGTAACCCGCGGCGGTCGTGTTGACACCGGTGATGTTGAGCACCGCGGCGGATGCGCCTACGGGGACTCCGGCCTTGCCGGCCACCTGTACTCGCACCACCTGATCGGACAGGCGGGTGAATCCGTATGCACCCTCTTCGGGGCGGGTATCGGCGAGCCGTGCTGGCGCAACTGCCTGGTATGCGGACGCGCCGGAGATGTACCCCGGCGCAACGGCGTGCGCCGGCGCGCCGAGGCTGGGCACGACCACATGACCCGCCACCACGAGGAGTGTCAGGGCGAACACCTTGGGTCCCGTCAACTTCATCGACATACCATACCGAGGTTGGCCCGGCGGGTGGGTGCAACTAGAAGTAGATAGTCCGTTCGGCCTGTTTTTCGGCTTCGTCGAGGTCGTCGGTGTACGCCCCCGTCGAGAGGTACTTCCACCCTGCGTCGCTGACGATGAAGACGATGACACCCTCGCTGATCTCGCTGGCGACCTTGGCTGCGCCTGCCATTGCGGCACCCGACGAGATGCCGGCGAACACTCCGCACTCGGTGACCAGGCGGCGGGTCCATTCAAGGCTCTCACGCGGTCGAACCACCCGCTTGCGGTCGAGCAGATCAAAGCCATACCACTGTTCGAACACCGGGGGGATGTAGCCGTCGTCGAGGTTGCGCAGTCCCTCGACCCGCTCGCCCAATGGTGGCTCGATCGCGATCACCTTGATCGCCGGGTTCTGTTCCTTCAAGTACCTGCCAGTGCCCATCAACGTGCCGCTGGTGCCGAGACCGGCGACGAAGTGGGTGATCTCCGGACAATCTCGCCATATCTCAGGCCCGGTGCCCTCGTAGTGGGCGAGGGGGTTGGCATCGTTGCCGTATTGATAGAGGAAGCACCAGTCGGGGTTCGCGGCGGCCATCTCTTGGGCACGGCGAACGGCGCCGTTGCTGCCCTCCTCGCCGGGGGTCAAGATGACCTCAGCACCGAACACTTCCAGCATCTGGCGACGTTCGATCGACACACTGTCGGGCAGGAGGATCTTGATCGGGTAGCCCTTCAACTGAGCGATTGCGGCCAGGGCGATGCCGGTATTGCCACTCGACGGCTCGAGGATGGTCTGGCCGGGCCGAAGCTGGCCACCCTTCTCGGCATGCTCGATCATCGACTTGGCTATGCGGTCCTTGACCGAGCCGAACGGGTTCTGCCCTTCCAACTTGGCGACGATGCGCACATCGGAGTTGGGCGATAGGCGACTGACATCGACCATCGGCGTGTTGCCGATCATGTCGAGCACGCTTTCGAAAGGAACCATCACCACCCCCCAACAACCGGTCGTTGATCATCTATTCCGATCAACCTGATCAATCCTGTCGGGATTCTATCTCACCCGATGGCGACACGCTCCTCCGCGATCGTCCCGTCGACGATGCGATAGCTACGCGTCTCGGGCGCCTCACGCTTCAGGCTCACGATCACGTAGTGCCAGCCGGGGTCGGGCGCTTGCTCGACATCGGTGGGGCTGGGATACGGCTCGCTGTGGGTGTGACTGTGGAACACACCAATGACTTCCATGCCGTCGGCCTCTGCCGCTCGTTCGGCGCGCAGCAGTTCCTTGCCTGGGATCGCGTAGATCCGTGCTGAAGCGGCCTCGTTGGTGCAGGGGACGAAGCGGTGTACCTGATCCCCCAGCCCGACGAGCAGTCCGCATGCTTCCAACGGATAGCCGTCGTAGGTGTGTCCGATCATTTCGGTAAAGGCACCGTTGGGGAACGCGAGCATCGGCCGAAGGGTAGCGAGGCGGTCGCTGACCAGGCGACCGCTACCCTCACGGGCGATGTCACCTCCAGTGCCAACAGATCGCAAGCTCATCGCCAGCAATCGAAAGGCGCGGCACGACTACTCGATCCTCGACACCATCGAGACCGGCATCGTGTTGCAGGGCAGCGAGGTGAAGAGCCTGCGTCTCGGCCACCTGCAGATGGCCGACGCCTATGCACGGGTTATCAACGGGGCGATCTGGCTTGATGGCATTCACATCCCGCCGTACCAGTTCGCCCACGGCGTCGGCGCACACGATCCCGATCGACCGCGGAAACTCCTGCTGCACAGCCGCGAGATCGAGCGCATCGCCGCCGAGGTCGCGCTCGAGCGATTGTCGCTCGTTCCGCTGTCCTTTTATTTCAAGGACGGCAAGGTCAAGGTCGAACTGGCGTTGGCGCGCGGCCGCCGCAAGGCCGACAAGCGCAACGCCATGGCCGAGCGCGACGCTCAACGCGATATGCAGCGCGCCATGGGCCGTCAGGCCAAGGGTCGCACCGACTGATGGTCTTCGTCAGAGAGTGATCACTTCGAGCGTTGCCCCGGCATGGAGCTTGACCATCGCCGGAGTCACCTCATCGTTGCCGGGCAGTTCGACGATGAACGCGGTTCCGCCGTCGACCGCATGATTCACGTACTGGCTTGCCGTGCCGGTGCACCCGGCCGTGCACGGCGTGCCTGCTGTGGAAAGACCGACGATGGCCGCGAACGTGTCGGGGATCACCCTGCGCGCTCCCCCAGGTGACACTCGGTTGGCATCTTGGTGCCAGAAGATGGTGATGTTCGGCTGGATCGCGTTCACGAACGCCTCCAGCGCCTGCGTCTCGGGTTGATCGGCGGGCGCCTCGCCCGAGTACTGACCGTTGTCCTCCGACTGCGGGATGTAGTTCCAGTTGTACGAAACGTTGCGATTGAGGTCGACACCGTTGGCGTTTTCGCGAAGGTTGGCCGCCTGGCCGTCGGGATTGATGCTGTCGATGATCCACAGATCAATCCCGGGTGGCGTTGGCATGGTGCGGATCAGTTGGGTGATCCCGAAGCCCTTGGCTTCATTGCCGTGGATCACCCCAACCAGCAACACTGGACGGCCGTCTGGATCACCCAGGCGGTATGCGGTGATATCGCGGCCGAGTACGGACTTGCCGATCAGGCGAGTTTCGGTAGCCAATCCGACAGGCACCGTTGTCGTGGTCGACGTCGACGAGGTCGTGGTGGTTGAAGTGGTTGAAGTCGACGTTGTTGTCGAGGTGGACGTCGATGTCGACGTTGATGAAGTTATCGGGCCAAGCGACGAGGTGGTAGCGGTCGATGCAGCGGGATCAGTCGCGGTCGTCGACGACGTCTCTGATCCCGAGGAGCACGCCAACACGAGCTGCGACGCGACAAGCAACGCCACGCCCGACCATCGGTTCAATGCTCGTCCCTCGATCAGTTCGGTGTGATCAGAACGCCGCGATCCCCGTACGGAATTCTCTTGCGCTTGATGATTCCACCGACCATGTTCAAGTACTTGGTGATGGTGCACATCACCCCGTACTTGGCCTTGATCTTGGTGCGGATGCCGTCGAGCTCCGAGCCGGTTACCAACGTTGCGGATGCCTCAGTCGGCGACGTGCCGGCCTTGACCCGTCCTCGAGCGTCGCATGGCTGCACGACGACTTTCGAGGTATGGGCGAGTCGCTTGGCTTTGCCCGATCCCGAGGAGGTCCAGAACCCGATCTTGCCATCCTCGACGGACGCGGCCCAGACTGCGGTGGTCACTGGGGTGCCGTCGCGCTTGAACGTAGTGAGTGCGAGGTACTTCTCATCGGCGAGGCTCATCGCCCCATTCTAAACGAGTGTTTCGGTCCCACTCGGGGGCAACGGAAACACTCGTTCGGGTTCGTGCGGGTTGCGGGTAGGGTGGTCGGACAATCAAACACGGGGCTGACTGGTTTCGACATCAGTATCTGTGGGCGAGCGTGCGACCCGAGTTGCTCAGACTCGCTAAACGGGGCAACAAATAGAATTGCCAACGAGCAGTTCGCTCTCGCCGCCTGATCTTTAGGTGAGCGAAGAGACATCGTGACCAGAAATGGCGCACGGGGCCGATCCACCGCAGCCCGGCAACAGAAGCGGGGGATGACGGCGAGAAAGAACGCTGACGTCAGGAAAGACTGATGACGATTCGGAAAGACGATTCGTGGGCCGCCACCTCCGGGCGACGGCAAGCCGACCCGCCGGTCTCCCTGCGTTAGGGAGAGAGTCGGGAATAGTCGTATCACGGGCGCTCACTGCCTGATGGACGGGGGTTCGATTCCCCCCAGCTCCACACAGTTTCCGGCGCATATGCCCAGCTCAGAGCATATGTGGTCGTGTCGGTTGGTCGAGAAAGTCGCGAGGAAGTCGCGGCGTGCGGGCTACAACTCGGCTTGACACTCGGCTTGACAGCCCGCCGCGTACTTCAATCCCACCATTTTTCGGCACCGGCGTGGTCCACAATCGGTGCCTATCGCGCAATGAGATCGCGTCATGCTGTCCGAAACGAGCTGGCGAGGCTGAAGGTCCGCGCGACGCGGGGCGCAGGTCGAAAAACTGTTGACGTGGGCGGCGCCGTTCCCGTCTCGGACGTGGGCGATCGAGGGTGCCGAAGGGCTCGGGTTTTTGCTCGCTCAACAACTTGTCACCGCCGGTGAAACCGTCGTCGATGTTCCTGCGACGCTCGCCGCACGGACGCGTGTGTTGGGCTCGGGTCGGTCAAACAAGAACGATCCGAACGACGCCATGTCTGTCGCCGTGACGGCGCTGCGTACGCGCGGTCTGCGCCACGTGCAGTCGGTCGGCAACAGCGATGTGTTACGTCTGTTGTCGAAACGGAACTCTGATATCGGGCGGCAGCGATCACGCCTGGTGTCGCGGTTGCACGCCTTGCTCGTCGAGCTCGTTCCCGGCGGGATCTCCAACGAAATCAACGTTTCGAAGGCTGTCGCGTTCATCGCTGACATCACACCGGCCACAGCGGTGGAACAGATCCGCGTCGACCTGGCCGGCGAGCTGCTCGATGACATCCGCCGCCTCGACGCGCAGTTGAAGGAGTCGCACAAGCGGATCGGCGCAGCCGTGCGCGCCTCGTCGACAACAGTCACCGATCTGTTCGGTGTCGGACCGATGAGCGCCGCGGTTCTGATCGGCAACACCGGTGATATCCGCCGGTTCCGCAACCGTGATCACTTCGCCGCCTACACCGGCACCGCACCTGTCGAGTTCTCCTCCGGCGGTCGGATCGTGCACCGTCTGTCACGCCGAGGGAACCGCACCCTGAACTCTGCGATCCACATCGCTGCGGTCACCCAGCTCCGCCACCAGCACAGTGAGGGCCGGATCTACTTCGAACGCAAAGTCGCCGAGGGCAAGACCAACCGCGAGGCCCTGCGGTCACTGAAACGACACCTCAGCAACGCCATCTACCACCAACTCGTCGCCGACGCACACCGCGCCGGCCGCTGACATCAAAGGCCCGGGAGGGCAAGACGGAACGACTACAACCCAGCGTGACCGGTCTCGCATCCAACAACC
>JAYTZE010000320.1:0-3525 GCA_043742385.1 Ilumatobacteraceae bacterium | reverse complement strand
TGCCACCGATGCGAGCGAGTACGCGTCGTCAGCGCTCAAGTGCAGATGTGTTTGCATCAGCCACAGACGTTTCGAGCAGTGGCGATGTCACGCCCAATTCCGGCTCCACCCACACCTGGATGCGCGCGGTCAACGACGCTTCGATCGCGGTACCGCAGATCTCCCCGTCGCCTTGCGCGAAGTGTGGTCCCCGACGTACAGCATCGCTCCCTCGACAAAGACGGGATAGCAGGCTGTTGCGCCGGGGCCGATCCGCCAGTTGTCGACATTGCCACCGAACACGCCGGGAGGGATGCTGGAGTGCCGGCCGGGCTCGGCGGGAGCGACACCGATCACCCCGAAATGCGGTCGCACCGGCACGCGAACGTTTCGGCTGAACGGCTGGCGGTTTGCAGGGTCGGGCTGTATGACCACGCCCGGAATGTCGTAGAGCGGTCGTGTCGTGAAGTCGTAGGCGAATCTCGGCTCCGCTGACGCCCCGAAGGTCTCGCCACTCGCCGCGCCAGGGTCGGTCAGCTCGTAGATCGTGATGCGTTCCTTGCCGAACTCGTTGTAGAGCAGTCCCCAGTTGGCGGCGCAGTTGCTACCGAACGGCAGACGGGGATGCATGTCGAGGATGTGCACCAACGCCGTGTCACCCGGCCGGGCGCCACGTACGGCGATCGGCCCGGTCATGATGTGAACGCCTGGTCCGCGATCCGACTCGGCGATCCCGGCCCAATGGCGCGGATGCCGTCGTCCATCAACAGATCTGGGGCATCGCCGGCGTGATGCGTGACCGCCTTGATCTCGATGATGTCGCCGGGATCTACCTCCAGCACGGGTGGGGTGTCGCGGTCGATGTATCCCCGCATGCATGTGTCCGGTGTGGCTGCGAGATGATGGTGCGCTACGGCAGGGCCGATTCTCCCGGTGAGGTCGAAGGAGTGGCGTGTCATTGACCGGCACGGTATGCATGCTGTGTTTCGGGCTCGTTTCCTCCTCGTTATCGCCCAGTATCAGCGAGGCCGCAGCACACCCAAACCGCACTGCATGTGGACATGGTGGAAGGTGTTTCCACCAGGGTGATAAGGCCCAGTCGCGACAGCGCCTTGTCGGGTAGCGGGCTCGCTTGCCAGTATTGCCTTGTGCTCAACGACTCTGCCTTGGACCGGGACTACCGGTGGTCGTACATCGCGGCTGGGTTGGCAGCGTGTGCGGTGCTGGCGATCGTTGACTTCACGTCCGACTCGGTCATTTTGATACCGCTGTTGGTGCTCGCGCCCCTCGTTGCCTCGGGTGGAACCCAAAGGGGCACCCTTGCAGTCACCGTTGTTGCGGCCGCGCTGGCCGTCGCCCTCGGCTGGGGCAACGACATCGCGGGCTCCCGACGCCACTGGGTCGCAGTTCTCACCACAGTTCTCGGCGGTGCCCTCGCAGTGTGGGTCGCAGCGACGCGCGAGGCGCGCGAGCGTCAACTTGCCGATTCACTTCCGATCGTCCGGCGCGCCGACCGACTGAAGGCTGCGCTCGCAACTGGCCGAATGGGCGAGTGGTCGTGGGACCGGCGGTCCGATTCGGTGACGTGGGATTCGAACGTTGCCATGCTCTTCGGACTCGACGGCGACCAATTTGGTGGAACGTTCGACGATTGGATTGAACGGGTCGACGAGCGCGACCGTGCGATGGTTCAAGAAGCTGTTACTGCTGGTGTAGCTGGACGAGAGCCCTTCCGGTTTGATCATCGCAGCACTTGGTCCGATGGAACCGTGCATTGGATCGAGGGGATCGGCGACGTCATCGTCGCCGAGTACGACGGCGAGGTCATCGGTGCGTTCGGCTTGGCGATCGACATCGACGAACGTCATCGCGAGATCGAGGAGCGCACACGACTCTTGGACCTCGAGCGGCGTGAACGGGAACGAATCGAGTATCTCGCCAAGGTCAACGATGTCTTGGCCTTCTCGGTCGACATCGGTGAGATAGTGCAACGCGTCACTGAATCGGTGATCCCCGAACTCGCCGAGTGGTGCGCGATCGTTGTCTCGATCGATCGCCGACGCGACCGGCCGTCGATCACGGTTGCCCACACCGATCCCGGCAAGGTGAGATGGGCCGAACAACTTCAACGCGACTATCCGTACGATCCCGATGCCAGCTGGGGCGCGGCCAGGGTCATCCAATCCGGGCGACCCGAGGTCATCCCAACGGTCGACCCGGCGGTGTTCTTGCTTCCTGAAGGGGATGTACTTCGACAGGTTGGGCTGCGATCGATTGTCACCTTCCCGCTCGTCGGAGCGCTCGGAACGATTGGAGCGATGCAACTGATCCGTTGCGAGGGACAGTCGCCGTTCGCCCCCGCCGAGATCGGCCTGATCGAAGAACTCGCAGGGCGAGTCGGTGCGGCATTGAACAGCGCAATCCTCTTCGATCGTCAGTCACGTAGCCGGGCTGCACTCGACACGCTTCAACAGGTCAGCGGCCGCATCGCGTCTGTCGCCACGACTGGAAAGATCGTGCACGCGGTCCTGGCCTACGGCTCGGCCGGCATTAGCGCCGATGGAGCTGTTCTGTTCCTTGTTGACGAAGATGGAGATCTGACGGTCAAAGAATCAACCGTCACACCCGATGCCGTGACCGAGGAAGCTCAGCTGGTCGTAGCGACCCAGGCGCTCGACAAGGGCTCCGTCGTGGTCACCGAGTTCGGTATCGGCGGATCCCTTGGCGCGGCGCTTGGCGTGCCGTTGCGAATCATGAACCGCGTCATCGGAGCTCTCGTGTTCACCTTCGACGAGCACCGCGAGTTCACGCCTGAAGAGTTGTCCATGTTGGTGACACTCGGTTCGCGTTGTGCGGGCGCCCTCGAGCGCGCCTCCCTGTACGAGCGCGACCGCGATATCGCTTTGACATTTCAACATCGGCTCATGCCCGCACTGCCCAGTGTCCCGGCGTGGATCGAGGTGGCGGCGGGATATCGGCCGGCCACGGGTATGGCCATCGGCGGCGACTGGTACCAGGTGCTCGACGCCGGTGGAGGGCGCATTGCCGCAGTTGTCGGCGACGCCGTCGGCCACGGTCTCGTTGCCGCAGCTGCGATGGGACAACTCCGCGCATCGATCGCCACGGCGGTCGCCAACGACGCCGAACCGGACCGTGCGATCGCCGCTGTGGACCTGTTCGCGATGCAAGGCGCCGACACGCTCGGAGCATCGGTCGCCTACGTTCTGTTCAGCCCCGATGCGCACGCCCGATATGCGAGTGCAGGGCACGTGCCAGTGGTGCGCGTTCCCGCATGTGGTGCCGCCGAGTTGCTCGAAGGCGGCCGTCGGCCGTTGCTGGGCTTCCACATGCCTGACGAGCACAACCTCACAGTTGACTTTCCCTTCGAACCGGGCGACCTCGCCGTGATGTTTACCGACGGGCTGGTCGAACGGCGTGGTGAGACCATCGACGATGGGCTGCGGCGGCTGATCAACGCAATCGAGAAGACGAGGAACATGCCGCCGCAGGAGATGTGTGCGTCGCTCCTCGAGCGACTCACCGAGG